>DCKB01000021.1 GCA_002320595.1 Christensenella sp. UBA1685 | reverse complement strand
ATGTCCTGTGTTACACTTGTCATGAGGGATTTGCACTTCCTTTCGGTCTTTGTTGCTTTTGTTAAACTCACAATAACCGATTTGTGCGAATCCTTCATCCTTTTTCTTCTCGCTGTCCAAGATGTATTGTAATCCTACAATATGAATAGAAAACCGGGAAATATGTATATAGAAATTGTACATTTATTATGATATAATCAAATTTACGGCCTGAAAGGGGTGCCGCCATTAAGCGGCATTGCGCTCCCCTGAAAGCAGGCGATTCTTCAAGTAAAGGATAGATACCCTGTGGAAACGATTCAACGAGAGAACAAAATGGGCGTGCAGCCCATTCCATCGCTTCTGATCAAAATGTCGCTGCCGATGATGGCCTCCATGCTTGTGATGGCGCTTTACAACATCGTGGACAGCATCTTCGTATCGCGCATCAGCGAAAATGCGCTCACTGCCGTTTCGCTGGTGTACCCGTTCCAAATGCTGTTCATCTCCGTGGCGGTCGGCACCGGCGTGGGCGTAAACTCACTCATCGCGCGCAGGCTCGGCGAACGCCGGCAGGCGGATGCGGATACGGCAGCATCTACGGGCCAATTCCTCGCGCTGGTGAGCGCGCTTGTGTTTATGTTCGTGTATGCGGTGTTCCCGCAGCAGCTCCTTGCTTCTTTTGCGGACGATGCGGAAATTCTGGATCTTGCAACGACATATCTCAGGCTTTGCGGCGGGCTTTGCGGCTTTGCGATTTTCGCCACCATGGCGGAAAAGACCATTCAGGCTACGGGCGACACCATTCGCCCTATGCTCATTCAGCTTGCAGGCGCAATCTTCAACATTGTGTTTGACCCGATCCTTATTTTCGGGTATTTCGGCTTTCCAGCCATGGGTGTTGCGGGCGCTGCGATTGCTACCGTTGGCGGACAAGCCGTTTCCATGGTGCTCGGGTTCGTTTTCCTGTTCCGCAAGGGCAACCTTGTAACCATTCGCCTGAAAGGCTTCCGCCCGCAGTGGAGCGTTGTTGCAGACTCCTACCGCGTAGGGCTTCCTTCCATTGTGATGCAGGCAATCGGTTCCGTTACCACGTTTGCGCTTAACAAAATCCTGTATCTGTTTACACCCACGGCTGTGAGCGTGCTCGGCGTATACTTTAAGCTGCAATCCTTTGTATTCATGCCGGTATTCGGCCTCAACAGCGGCGCAATGCCCATCATGGGCTATAATTTCGGCGCGCGCAACAAGAAGCGCCTGATGCAGGCGCTCAAGTGCGGCGCACTGTATGCACTTGCAATCATGACCGTTGGCCTGCTGGTGTTCCAGCTCTTCCCGGATGTGCTTCTTGCGCTGTTCGACGCTTCCGACCATATGATGCAGATTGGCGTGCGCGCGCTGCGCACCATCAGCTTCTGCTTCCCGTTTGCGGCGATTGGCATCATGCTTTCCACGCTGTTCCAGGCCGTCGGCCAGGGCGTAAACAGCATGATCATGTCGCTCTGCCGGCAGATTATCGTGCTGATTCCGGCTGCGTATTTCCTTGCGATGGAGTGGGGTCTTGACGCCGTCTGGTACGCGTTCCTGATTGCGGAGGGAGTTTCGCTTTTCGTGTGCATTACGCTGCTCCGCCGTACCTATACGCGTTATATTGAACCGTTGGGTGCAGATGCGGAGGCGGAGGCATGAGTGAGGAGAAGCGCTCCCCCGGCCTGGGCGTCGGCCTGATGCTTGTGTGCGCGGTGCTTTGGAGCACGGCAGGGCTGTTCATCAAAAGCGTGCCGTGGAATTCCATGGTGCTTGCAGGCTGGCGCGGTCTTGCTGCAACGCTGACGCTTTGGCTGTTTATGCGCAAAATGCATTACAGGGTACGCATAGATATGCGGACGGTGCTCATCGGCCTTTGCGTGAGCGGTACTTCCATTCTGTTTCTCATTGCAAACCGGCTGACCACGGCGGCAAACGCCATCGTGCTGCAATATACGTCCCCGGTGTTTCTTGTGGTGCTTTCCATGCTGATCTTCCGGCGGCGTTACCGCGCTGCGGATTATGTTACGGTAATCATAACAGTCTGCGGCATTGCACTGTTTTTCTTTGACCAACTCACGCCCGGCGGCATGCTTGGCAACATCCTTGCGCTCATTGACGGTGTTACGATGGGCGGCGTGTATCTGTTCACCGGCGAATCCGATGAGGAACGCAGGCTTTCCGGCATTTTCCTGGGGCTTGCCATAACCACGGCCGTTGGCATCCCGTTTACGGTTGCCTATCCGCCGGAAGTTACCGTCACCTCCGTCCTTGCGGTCATCGCTATGGGCGTGCTGCAGCTTGGCCTGCCTTATGCGCTTTACAGCATTGCGGTGAAGCATTGCCCCACGCTGGCCTGCACGCTCATCGCTTCGCTGGAGATTATCCTGAGCCCGGTATGGGTCTGGATTTTTCTCGGCGAGATGCCCGGCATGTTTGCGATTCTCGGCTCCGTCGTTGTTGTGGCAACGATTACGGTTTGGTGCTGTCTAGGCGGCGCGAAGGAACGGCCGCATCAGGCGCCTCCGAAACCGGGAGCTGAAGCTCGGTGATATATTCCGATGGATCACCGCTTTCATGAATGTCGATCAGATACAACTCAAGCGCATTTCCACACGGCACGCGGGAATGCGCTTTTGCGTATGCAAGGAGCTTTGGCATGAAACGTGCGGTATTCTGATATGCCCCGCGAAAGCAGACGGTTGCAAACTCGCCTGCGGGTACCTTAACGTCACAAGGCTCCCCGCCTTCGCGCAGCATAAACACGCTTGAATACCGGTTAAATATGCCGGCCTTGATGCCGGAAAGCGGGATTAGAGCGCCCGTTGCCCCGTTGCGGATGAGAAACAGCTCGTCTTCATAGCGCTTGTGCAGCTTTTTTACAAGGAAGTCGATCTCCGCATCCTCGTGCGCTTCGCCCGCCATGCGCAGCAGCCCCCGTTCCGGCAGCGTTTTAATGCTGAACTTCCCAACCGGGCGCGCGGCAGCCGCCGCAATTTCGCCTTCACGCGCTTCGATCCCGGCACGGATGGCCTGAAGCTCTGCAATGCGCGCGTCCACAGCTTCCTTTTCGCGCTGCAGCAAAGCCTGTGTGGAGGCCAGCGTGTGCGCGCCGAGATATTCCTTGATCTGCCCGGTTGGAAAATCAAGCTTGAGCATGTCACGGATGACGTTGAGCCGCCAGATATCCTCGATGCTGTACATGCGGTAGCCGTTTGCATCCCGGCGTGGAGTAAGAAGGCCGATCTCCTCATAATAGCGAAGTGAATCCGGGGAAACGCTGTAAAGAGCCGCAATTTCTCCGATTTTGTAATATCGCTTCATAAAGACCTCCTGAAATTTTCTCTTGACCTTGGTATGATACCAAGGTTTAAGATGGGTTGTAAAGAGGTGACATATGAAACGGAATGAAAGAAAAGTAAAAACCTGGTCAGTGCGAGAATTTCTTCGCTTTGTGCTGCCCTCTGTAGCTTCCATGTTTGTGTTCTCAACGTATTCCATCGTGGACGGAATTTTTGTGACGCACGGTGTAGGGGAACTTGCGCTTGCGGCCGTGAACCTGTGCATGCCTTTCATCAACGCCATGTTTGCGGTGGCCGTGCTGCTTTCGGTGGGAACCTCAACGGTATGCGCCATCCATATTGGCCGGGGCGAACAGGAGGCCGCGAACAGAACCTTCACGCAGAATGCTTTTGTGGTGGGGGCGTGTGCGCTTTTGCTGACGCTTGTGGTGCACCTGTTTCCAAACGAAGTCGTAGGCATTTTGGGCGCGACGGACGGCACGCGCGCCTACATGATCACTTATTTGCAGACCGTGAGTTCTTTTGCCGTGTTTTTCATGGTTTCCTATTGCTTTGAGGTGATGGTCAAGACGGGAGGGCATCCTTCCGTATCAATTGTAGGCGTTGCAGCCTGCTGCCTTACCAACATCGCGCTGGACTATGTGTTCGTGATGCGCCTCCACATGGGCGTACAAGGTGCGGCGCTTGCGACGGGGATCGCCCAGGGGATGAGCTTCCTCATTTTCCTGACGCATTTTCTGCGCGGCCGTTCACGCATGAAATTCCGGGTTTCGCGGCCGTTCCTCAACGTATACCGGCGCATCCTGCCGCTGGGCCTTTCGGAGTTTTCTTCCGAATTTGCGCTCGGTTACACGACGTTCCTGTTCAACCGTGTGATCCGCATGTACATCGGCGAAACCGGTATCGTGAGCTATTCGCTGATCGGATATGTGAACACGCTTGTGCTGATGCTCGTTGTCGGCACCACGCAGGGGATGCAGCCGCTTGTGAGCCTCAACCTGGGACGCGGGGACCGTGCAGCCTGCCGCGGGTACTTCCGCTATGCGCTTACGGGCGGCATAGCAGCTGCGGTTTTGTGTTTTGCAGTTTGCCAGCTGTTCCCGGAATGGATCGTATCGCTGCTGTTTGAACGCAGCAGCCCCACGTTTGCTTACACGGTAGGGGCGCTGCGCGCGTTCTCCTTCACGTTCCTGGTGCTTGGGTTCAACGTGCTCAGCGCCGGATACTTCACGGCCATGGCGCTGCCCGTACCCGCGATGACCATTGCTCTTTCCCGCGGGTTTATAACGGTTACGGTTGCCCTGATGGGCCTTGCGGCGCTCTTGGGCGGGGCTGGCGTCTGGTATGCCCCTGCACTGAGCGAAGCGCTCTGCCTTATCGTTACAGGCGTGTTTCTGTTCCTTTACAGGAAGCGCGCTGCGCTTGTGCAAACCGCCTGACCTGGAAAAAAGAAAAGGCGGGCTGTGCGCTTGCACAGCCCGCCTTTTAAGCTCGTTTTGTTATTCTGCCTTGGGAGCGCCAACGGGGCAGGTGCCCTCGCACGCGCCGCACTCGATGCACTTTTCGGGATCGATCACGTAACGATCGTCACCCTGGGAGATCGCGCCAACCGGGCAATCCGCTTCGCACGCGCCGCAGGAGATGCAAGCATCGGTAATTACATATGCCATTTTGTTTTACCTCCAGTGTTGATTTCCCGTATATTGTAACATATATGTACGAAAAATCAAGAGCAATCCCTGCTTGTGCTGCCTGTTATTCTTTGGACGAGGAACCGCTTTCCTCCTGAGATTGCACCTGCTGCCTGTCCTCTGCGGGCCTGTTTGCCCTGTTGCGCCTGCGGCCGCCGCGGCTGCCGCGCCTGCGGGCGGGAGCGCCGTCCGGCCTTTCCTGCCGATCGCCTGCCGGTTCAGCGCTCTCCGGGGCTTCCGGGGAAGCCGTTTCCTTTGGCTCCTTCTGTCCATTTGTGGGGGCGCGGCGTTTTTGCTGCTTCTTGGGGGCCTTTTTCAACTTCGAGGCTGGAGCGTCATCGCCGAAGGCGATAGAGGGCAGCGCCGTCTCGGCTTCCAAAGGTAAGGCATCCGCTTCCACCGTGCTCACGGAGGTATCCTCTTCGTCGGGCAGCTTTGGGCGGGAGGATGCGTTTTTTACGCGAAGCTCGCGGAATGGGTACTCACGCACATCAAACGTGCCGTCGTTAAGCGCAACCTTAACGCGCGTGCGCTCTGTGATGACATTGTTTTCAAGCACCGTTCCGCTTCCATCCGGGGTGAGAACTTCACGCCCGGTGCGCGGCATTTGCTTGCGCATGCTTTCGTAAGCATCCTGCTCATATTTGAGACAGCACATAAGCCTGCCGCATATGCCGGAGATCTTTGTGGGCGAAAGGGAAAGGTTCTGCTCCTTGGCCATTTTGATGGAAACGGGCGTGAAATCCGAAAGGAACGCTTTGCAGCATACGGGACGGCCACAGGAGCCAAGCCCGCCGAGCATCTTCGCCTCATCCCGCACACCGATCTGCCTAAGCTCAATGCGGGTTTTGAACACGCTTGCAAGATCCTTTACCAGCTCGCGGAAGTCCACGCGCCCATCCGCGGTAAAATAAAACACCACCTTGGAACCGTTGAAGGTGTACTCCACATCCACAAGCTTCATATCAAGCTGATGCGCCTGGATTTTTTCCATGCAGATGGCATAGGCTTCGCTTTCACGGGCACGGTTTTTGTCCCGCTGTTCCCGGTCATGCGGCGTTGCCACGCGCAAGACGCTTTTGAGCGGAGCGACGATCTTATCATCCTCCAGCTCCTGCGGCGGGGCGACCACGTCGCCGAATTCGGTGCCGCGCGCCGTTTCGACGATCACGCCGTCGCCTTCCTTTACATCAAACTCACCGGGGTCAAAATAATACATTTTGCCGCCGCCTTTAAATTTTACGCCGATTACGGTCTTCATTTGTTTGTTACTGCCTCCGATATTTCTAAAAAGAGCCTGTCCGCAACTGCAAGATCCATCAAAGCGCCTGCGTTTGCGGAATACAGGTCTCCCGTTGCTTTTGAGAGCATCTCTATCATACATGTTACGCGGCCGATTGTAAAGCGCGGAGCGAATGCGGCGATTGCATCCTGCCGGTCCGGATTTTCAGGAGCCATACCGCTTGCGGCGAGCCGCGCCAGCAGGTCGCGCAGGAAGGAAAGCATAAAGGCAAAGGCATCTGCCGCACCGCGGTTTGCACAGAGCTTTTTTGCAGCGCCGAGCGGAAGCTCGCCGCGCAACAGGGCGGTGATTGCCGCAAGGGAATCATCGCGCAGCGTGCGGAAGGTTTCGTCTTCATATAAGCGGAGCGCGCGCGTTTCGCTGCCGCCGCCTGCCGCCGCATAAAACCGTGCCTCCGCAGGGGAAGCCCCGCGCGAAAGCAGCAACGATTCAATTTCGGATGCGGAAGACAGGCCTGCGCGTATCACGGCGCAACGGGAAGCAACCGTGGGGAGAACGCCCGCGATGTTGCCCGTTAAAATAAAAACCGCAGAGGAAGACGGTTCTTCCAGCGTTTTTAAAAGCGCGTTCTGCACGGGGATGCTCATGCCGTGTGCAGCTTCAATGAGCGTGCAGCGCATTTGCCCATTCAGCGGGCTTTGCGCAAGCCCGGCGATCAATTCCCTGATATCATCTATGCGCATGGACGCGCCGTCATATGCACGGAATCCTGCGCTTTGTGCAAGGCGCGCTTCGTCCGCCTCGCCCGTGCAAACGAGCGCGGCAGCGCGGCGGGCCAGCCGGACTGCTGGTTCCGGATCCAGGCTTGAAATAAAAAAGGCATGAGAAACACGCGCTGCGCCGATGGCGGAGAGCAGGCGTTCCTCAGCCCTTTGAAAGGTCTTGCTCAAAACTTCTGGAAATCCTCCACATCAACGATAAACACGGTCGCACCGCCGAGCGTGACCTGCACGGGCGTGGGGGAGCTGTCCGTATAACCCGGCAAAGCAGAGGGAATCACCATAAACTCCTTGCGGGTGCTGGATTTGGCTTTGATCACATCCAACGTTTCCTGAACCTTTTCCTTTTCCACGCCGATCATCAGCGTGGTGTTGCCGCCGTGCAGGAAACCGCCGGTGGTGGAAATGCGGGTTACGCTGATGTTGTGCTGCACAAGTGCTTTTACGAGCCTCTTGGAATCGTCGTTCTGTACGATTGCGAAGATCAGTTTCATAGGATGCACTCCTTTCGGATGTTATTGCAAGGTTGCGCTGCCGGATAACAGCAGGCGGCCGAGGGTTTCTACGGTTGCTGCGGTGTGTGTCGGCGCGCAGGAAGCGATCTCCTCGGCGCTGCCGTAGCCATACAGCACGCCGATGGAAGGAATGCCGACGGCCTGTGCGGCGCGAAGGTCATAATGCCTGTCACCCACCATAACAATGGAAGTTTTTTTCGCATGAAGCGCATCCAGCGCCGTTTGCAGCAGGAAGGTTTTTTCCGCGCTGCCGCCGGGGATGCCGCCCCAGAGGCGGTCGATAAAGGGAGCGAGGCCGTAACGCTCAAGATGGGCCTGTGCGGTGGGCGTCACCTTAGAGGTAACGACGCATACGCATGCGCCCGCGGCCTTAAGCCCTGCGAGAAGGGCCGGAATGCCGGGATAGGGGTGAATCGCATCAAGGCCGACGGTTTTCGCAAGCAAGTGGTAGCGATCCACCGCTTCCTGTACGCGATCCTTTGGAACGCCGATTACGTCGCTGAAACATACGGCGAGCGGCGGGCCGACCATGGGGCGCAGCTGCGCATCCGTCATGGGCGGAAGCCCCATTTCCTGCATCACAGCGCGCGCGCAGGCGAAGATGCCGGGGGCGGATTCAATGAGCGTGCCGTCAAGGTCGAACAAAACCGTTTGGTATAAAAGCAACGCAAACTCCTTTACAATATCATACGGAATGACTTTTCATAATTATACTGCTTTTTCTTCTTTCACGCAAGCAGTTCGGCCTTCCGCCACGCCAAAGAGCGAAAGTCCTGCCTCCCGGAATGCAAGCATGCGCCGTACATCCGCTTCCTCAATGCGCTCGCCGGGGAACAGCGTCGCCACACCGGGCGGATACGCTCCCGCAGCCTGCGCACAGATGCGCCCGGCACAGTTTTCCAGCAAAACGGGTTCTGAAGGGGAAAGCAGCGCATCCCGTACACGCAACACAGGCGTTTTCTGTACTGCGACGGGCGGGAGATATGAAAACCGCCCATTGCCCAGCGGCAGCGCTGTGAGAGCCGCAAAAAGCCTGGCATACCAGGCGTCCGGGTCGGCAGGGGAGGTGATGCACACCACGGAGGCAAGATCCGCCATCTCTGGCACAACGCCGCACCCGATAAGCGCATCCTGCGCCATTGCGCCGCTGATGCCACGCCCGTTTACCAGAAACACGAGCCGCGTGAAGTCAAGCGCCGCAAAGGGACCGGCAGCTTCAAGCAGTGAAACGCCTGCGACGGGGTGCGCTGCAAAGCGCGCACGCAGGGCAAGCACGCGTGCGGCGTGGCGTTCCCATTCGCCGGTTTTTGCCTGGTTCAGCGCCCAGTCAAGCGAGAGCATCAGCGGATAAGAGGGGCTGCTGGTTTCGATGAGGGAGAGGGTTTTGCGGATGTGCGCATCCGAAAGGGGACACGCGGGGGATGCGTGCAGCACGGCTGACTGCGTCATGGCACGGAGCGTTTTATGTGCGCTGACGCACCAAAGATCCGCGGCGGAGGCGGCATGTGCGGAAAGACCCGGCACAAACGGGAAATGGGCGCCATGCGCCTGATCGCACAGCAGCAACGCGCTGTGGCGGCGGCAGACTTCGGCGATGCCCGCAACATCCGCACATGCGCCATAGTAGTTTGGGCTCGTAATGAATACGGCGTCCGCCCGCCTGCGGGCAAGCGCTGTTTCGACTGCCTCCGGCGTTACAACGCCGCAAAACGGCGCGCCCACCGCGGTTTCGGGATAAATAAAATCACATGCATGCCCGGCGAGCGCCACACCCGCAACAGCGGATTTGTGGCAATCCCGCGCAAGCAGCACGCGCTTGTTTTTGCCGAGCGCAAGGAGCATCGCAAGAATGCCGGCCGTGGAGCCGCCTACGAGCAGGAAGCTCTGCCGTGCGCCGTAGGCTTCGGCATAGGCGCGCTCGGCTGCAAGAATTGCGCCTTCCGGCGCATGGAGGTCGTCCGTGCCGGGAAGCTCCGTTACATCCCAAGGGGCGAGCGCCATCCCCAAAGGGCCCATCATGCCCTGCCCTTTATGGCCGGGCATATGAAAGCGTGCCGCACCTGCTGCAGCATAATCGCCGATGGCTTCCGGCAGGGTGCGGGGAATTTCGTTATGCATCGGCCTGCCCCGCGCCCGCATCCCCGGCTTCATCCTCGGCCTTTGCCTCTCGCTTTGCGGCAAGCAACGCTTCGATGTGCCCTGTGAGCGTTTCATCCGGATGGAAGAGGATGTAGCCGGCCTTCCCGCCGCGCTCGAACACGAGCATGCTTGCCGTCTTGGACGAAAAGCGCGTCAGGCGTTCGGTGTTGAAAACCCCGGGTTTTTTCAGCATGGCTTTGGATGAAAACAGGCCAACCGCATCCGGCTTCACGAGCGCGACGAGTTCGGAAGGCGCGATTTCCTGTGCAATCTTTCCTTTGCCGCCAACCATGCGCTCAAAAAGCACTGTGCCGATGGGCCATGGCCAAACGAGCTGGTTGCCAAACTTGTCGAGCTGACCTTCCGGGGCGGGCTGGAAAATGACGGTGTAGCGGAAAGCGCAAATGCGGCGTTTATAGATGAAAAGGCAGATGCCGACAAACACAGCGAACAGAACAAGTTGGCTTATGCTGCGCCAGGGGGCAGGCAGGGAGGCGCAAAAATCAACAATCTGCCGCATGAATATGGCGAGCAGCAGGAATACGATAACGAGCAGGAAGTCCGTAAGGGAGGTGCTTTTTTCATCTTTCAGATGTTGCTGATACATAGCGGTACCTCGTTTGAATTGATATGAGTAATATATCATCAAGGAAGGTGTGTGTCAATTTGCACGCGCCGCAAAGAAGCGGAAGAAGGCCTCGCTTGTCACGGCCTTCTTCCGCCCTGGAAAGAGACTCCATGTACCATGAGACGTTGGCAAAGTTAAGTTCCCATAGCCGGGAGAGCGGATGGCGCCGCCCTCCCGAATTGGGGTGACACTGGAGGTTAGAATTATCTAACTTATGCAATCATACCATGGCGGCCTTTCACTGTCAAGCAAAAGTTTTAAAGAAGCACTCTGCGCTTGCAGGCTGTTGACAATGCGGTCGGGATGGATTAGACTGATACATGGTTAGATTGCACTAACCATGCAAAATAAAACGGAAAGGGAGCGAAAGAAGCGGTATGGGAACGGCAATTCTGGTCGTGGTTCTTGTGGCAGCGGTTGTGTTCGGCGTAAAGTCCTACATGAAAAAGCTTTCCTCCGGTTGCTGCGGCGCAAGCGTGGAGAAGGAAAAGCGCATCGGCGCGCGGGATTCGGATGAGACGCATTATCCTTATGCATATGAAATCGCCGTGGAGGGCATGCACTGCGGCTACTGTGCCACACGGCTTGAAAACGCATTCCATGGGCAGAAGGAGGGCATGCTGGCACGGACGGATGTTCCGCATGCGCGTGTTACCCTGCGTGCAAAAGAACCTGTGGAGGAAGGCAGGATTCGCCAAATTATTGCGCTTGCGGGGTACAGGGCTGTATGGGTTGAAACAGCAAAAGAAAAATGAATGCAAAAGCTATTGACAAAAATGGTTAGATGAACTAAACTACGAATCGGCGAAGGGGTTAGCATAAACTAACCCATATATTTGGAGCTGTAGTTAGGTTAAACAAACCAAACGAGCGGAAGGAGGATCTAATGATGCCGTTGACGATGGCGAAAAACGGAGAGCGCAATTTCATCAAAAAAATAACCGGCAAAGACGAGGTGCGCCAGCATCTTGCGGAGCTTGGCTTTGTGGTGGGCGAATGCATTACGGTAATAAACGAAACCGGCGGGAACATGATCCTTTCCGTAAAGGGGACGCGCATTGCGCTTGACCGCGGCATGGCAAACCGCATTCTGGTTTAACCGTCCGTCAGGCGGTGTTTTGAAGTAAAAACAAAAAGGAGGGGCTTAAGATGAAAACGCTGAGAGATGTGAAGGTCGGCGGGACGGCCGTTGTGGCGCGCCTGCGCGGCAAAGGGGCCGTGAAACGCCGCATCATGGACATGGGGATCACCAAGGGCACGGAAATTTATGTGCGAAAGGTGGCGCCGCTGGGAGACCCCGTTGAGGTAACTGTGCGCAACTACGAACTTTCCGTGCGCAAAGCCGATTGCGAAATGATCGAGATCGTATAAGGAGGGGGAGAGAAACGATGCGTATTAAAATCGCACTTGCAGGCAACCCGAATTGCGGCAAAACAACCATGTTCAACGACCTGACCGGCAGCACGCAATACGTAGGAAACTGGCCGGGCGTTACTGTGGAAAAGAAGGAAGGCAAACTGCGCGGCGAAAAGGATATCATCATTCAGGACCTGCCCGGCATCTACTCGCTTTCTCCTTATACGTTAGAAGAAGTGATCGCGCGCAACTATCTCATCAATGAAAAGCCGGATGCAATCCTCAACATCGTGGATGGCTCCAACATCGAACGCAACCTGTACCTGACCACGCAGCTGCTCGAAGTGGGCGTGCCGATGGTGATCGCGCTGAACATGATGGATCTTGTGCGCAAAAACGGCGACAGGATCGACGTGAAGAAGCTTTCCGAGGCGCTCGGCTGCGAGATCATCGAAACTTCCGCCCTCAAGGGCGAAGGCAGCGCAAAGGCTGCACAGCGCGCAGCGGAGCTTGCAAGGGCGGGGGCGCGTGCAAACCTGACCTCTGTGTTTAGCGGCACGGTGGAGCATGCGATCGCGCACATTGAGGA
This sequence comes from Christensenella sp. UBA1685, assembly GCA_002320595.1. Lineage (GTDB taxonomy): Bacteria > Bacillota > Clostridia > Christensenellales > CAG-138 > UBA1685. The sequence continues at coordinate 98,651 of DCKB01000021.1, read as the reverse complement.
ATCGCTTGAAGGCAAGGTGGAGCCTGCGCACCTTCGCTGGTATGCTGTGAAGCTGTTTGAGCGGGATGAGCGCGTGAAGGATCAGCTCAACCTTGGCGCGGATGTGCTTGCTCACATTGAGGAGCATATTGCGGAGTGCGAGAAGGCGCTTGACGACGATGCGGAATCCATCATTACCAACGAACGCTACGCTTACATCAGCCGTTTGATGACGGCCTGCGTGCATAAAAAGGCCCGCAAGGAGCACCTGACGGTTTCGGATAAGATTGACCGGATCGTGACGAACCGCTTTCTGGCGCTGCCGATCTTCGCGTTGGTGATGACGCTTGTTTATTACGTTTCCGTTACCACCATCGGCGACATTGTGACCGGTTTCACCAACGATGTATTCGTTGGGGAGTGGATTCAAGGGCCGCTGGGAGATTGGCTTACGAACATCGGCACTGCGGATTGGCTCGTCGGCCTCGTCGTGGATGGCATCGTCGGCGGTGTGGGCGCGGTGATCGGCTTTGTGCCGCAGATGCTTATTCTTTTCCTGTTCCTGGCCATTCTGGAGGACGTCGGCTACATGGCGCGCGTTGCGTTTATCATGGATCGCATCTTCCGCAAGTTTGGCCTTTCCGGAAAAAGCTTCATCCCGATGCTGATCGGTTCCGGCTGCGGCATCCCGGGCATCATGGCGTCCCGTACCATTGAAAACGACCGCGACCGCAAGATGACCATCATGACGACGACATTTATCCCCTGCGGCGCGAAAATGCCCATCGTTGCCCTGATTGCGGGCGCAATCTTTGGCGGCGCCTGGTGGGTTGCTCCCTCTGCGTACTTTGTTGGCGTTGCGGCCATCATCATCAGCGGCATCATCCTGAAAAAAACGAAGATGTTCCGCGGGGACCCGGCTCCGTTTGTCATGGAGCTTCCCGCCTACCATGCGCCGGGCGCAATGAACGTGCTGCGCAGCATGTGGGAACGCGGATGGTCCTTCATTAAAAAGGCAGGCACCATTATCCTGGCATCCAGCATCCTCATATGGTTCCTGAAGAGCTTTGGCGTTGTGGAAGGAGCGTTGCGAATGGTGGAAGATATGGATGCAAGCATCCTTGCCGCCATAGGCGGTGCAATCGCCCCCATTTTCAAGCCGTTGGGCTTTGGCACCTGGCAATCCAGCGTGGCAACCATCATGGGCCTTGTCGCAAAGGAAGAGGTTGTGGGCGTGTTTGGCGTGCTCTACGGTGTGGCAGGCGATGCGCTGGAGCTGGTTGAAAACGGCATGTTCAACGAACTTGCGCCCATCGCGGCCGTGTTCACCCCGCTTGGCGCATACTGCTTCCTGATCTTTAACCTGCTCTGCGCGCCCTGTTTTGCGGCGATCGGTGCGATCAAGCGTGAAATGGCCAATGCCGCATGGACCTGCTTCGCAGTCGGCTACCAATGCGTGTTTGCCTATGCAATCTCGCTCATTGTATACCAGCTTGGCATTTGGGTTTCGACCGGTGCGTTTGGCGTGGGCACTGTGGCAGCGCTCCTCTGCCTTGCGGCGTTGCTTTACATGCTGATCAGGCCTTACCGCGAATCCGAACACCTTACCATGAAAACCAAGCTTGAAGCGTAATCCGCCACGTATGAAACATAGCAGAAAAAAGGAGGTTCCACCATGCTGCAGTTCATTCTGGATCATCTCGCCACCCTTTTGGTTGGCCTCGCCGTGGCGGCGCTGCTGGCGCTTTCCCTTTGTGCCATGCGCCGCGACAAAAAGAAGCATGCGCACGAAGGCGGCTGCGGCGGCGGGTGCTGCGGCTGCCCCTATGCGGGCAAGTGCCATGGGAAATAAATATCCTGAGATACGCAAATAAAGCACACCAGGCAGAAAGCCGGAGCATCTGCTCCGGCTTTCTGCTGCGGAGAAAACGGGACTCCGTTTGGGAAGAAGGGATCTCATGGAAATATGCCGAATAATTATTGACAAACAATAATTTTTGGATATACTGAAGATATGGATTATCGTTTGGCAATAATTATGGAGGCATTATGAAGCAAAATAAACTTTATGCTGTCCTTGCTGCCGCAGGGGTGCTCTGCCTGGCGGCGCAATTGGGGGATGCGGCGCTGCCAGAAATTTTTACCGCGGTCTCAGCGTTCCCGTTTGAGCAGATCGGGCTCGGTCTGCGGGCGCTCTCGCTTTCCGGCAGTTTAGGCAACGCGGCGGCACTTGCGCTGTATGGGATGGTCTGCCTCCTTCCGGCATGCACACTGCTGCTCATACGGCGCAGGCGGGGCCTTTTTCCGGAGGATGCGCTCCTGCCCGTGTTGAGCGCGGCGCTGTTCCCCGTTCTGTATTGGATGATAAACCCCGGCCTGTTGGGGGCGTTTCTCGGCAGTGCGGAGGGGCAGCCCTTCGGAAAGGCTGTGCTTGGCGTCATCGTGTATTCCGTGCTGTTGGGATACGCTGTGCTGCGCACGCTCCGGCGTTTTTTTGCGGCAGATCTTCCGCAGCTGCAAAAGTGCCTTGCGGTGTTGCTGTATGCGCTCAGCGTGCTGTTCGTTTGCGCGGCGTTCGGCACGTGCCTCGGGGAACTTGTTGATTCTATTGCCGCGCTGCGGGAGGGAAATGCCGGAAATGAACGGAGCCTTGCGCTGAGCTATACGTTCCTTGTGCTGCGCTACATTGCGGATGCGCTGCCGTATGTGTTGGATGTGCTTGTGGCGTGCGCGGCGCTCACGCTGCTCCGGGAACAGTCGCTCTCGCGCTATTCGGAAGCGGCCGTTGCCGCTGCAAAACGGCTTTCCCGTCTGTGCGGCCGGTCGCTTGCCGCCGGCATGCTCGTGAACATCGCGTTCAACCTGCTGCAGCTTGTCTTCCTTCCGCGCCTGCTTACGGTGGATGCCGTTGCGGAACTTCCGCTGCTGTCCGCCGCGTTTGTACTTTCCGTGCTGCTGCTTTCACAATATATCCGGGAAAACAAGCGCCTGAAGGATGAGAACGACAGCTTTATTTGAGGAGGCGCGCTTATGGCGATCAAGGTTCATTTGGAAGATGTGCTGAAAGCCCGCGGCATGACTTCAAAGGAGCTGTGTGCGCTTGTGGGCATTACGGAGGCCAACCTTTCCATCCTGCGCAGCGGGAAGGCGAAGGGCATCCGGTTCGGCACCGTTAACCGCATCTGCTATTTCCTTCACTGCGATGTGGGGGATATCCTGAAATTCGATGGGAAACTGGAGGAAGAGGAACATGAAATGCAGGAAAAAATATAAGAGAATCCTTGCGCTGGGCATTGCGCTTCTGGCGCTGCTCGCGTTTGCGGGCTGCCAGCTTGCAAAGGAGGAAGGCGGCGAAACGGAGTCCGCCGAACGCGACAGGCTGATCGGCGTGTTCCTGACCAGGGAATATCTGGACCAGTTGTTCGATTGGAAAGGATATGTCGAAGACAATATGATGGCGCTTGCCGGAGGCGGGCATGCCATTGACGAAGCGGACACTGCGGCGTATGGAGGCCGGCTGTATGCGACGCTGACGCGGGAAACGCGCACCGACGATGCAGGCGAACAGCATGAACGGCTTGACTGCACGTTCGAGGGCATAGAAGGCATCCGCTATTTTGCCGTGGAGGAAGGCATTGCCACGCATATGATCTCCGATCCCGGGATCAGCGGCGTTCATCAGGCCATAACCGATACGGAAGAGGCGAAGCGGATTGACCTTGAGGCAGTGCTTTATGTTGAAGCAGCCGCTGAAACGGAGACGGTCGTCTGGTATCTCAACCCGGTTTACCAAAGCGCGGACGGAAGCGTGTACCTTACGGCGGGGCATGGAACTTCTCTTGCGGGAGGGATGACAGAGGGGGCAAGCTTCAGCACGAAGTTCGATGAAACGGAAACGGTTACGGTGGATGGAAAATCCGTGGAAACCGGCGCTTCGGTTTCGATTCGCATCGAATCGAAGTTCCCGGCGGAGCGGATCAACGTTTTGCAGATGGATGCGGAACATGCCGTTGTTGCGCGGACGGAATACGATGCCGGTGCGCTGCCGGAAGAGATCGCGCCGTTGCCGGGCACGGAATACCTGATCGTGGAAACCGTGAAGCGGGGTCTCGCCGGGGAAGAAATCGTATCCCGCGCGCTGTATGGACGGCAGGAAACGAAGTTCATAACGTTCTGCCGCGGCGACGGTACGGTGCTTCTGGAACAGTATACGCGTTTGGAATGGGAGCAGCCTAACGGAACGTCCGCATAACCGCAGTTTTTGAAAACGCGAACAGGTTTTTTTGACACACGCAACAAGGCGGCCGCATATGCGGCCGCCTGAGGCTGCTGATCAAGTGGCAGCGCCACTTGATCGAGGATTTCACATCGCGCTTGCGCCGATGGCGCGGCCAGCGCTCTGTGCAAAGAAAGCCTTGTGCAGCAAGGCTTTTCGCTCGCACCGCACATGTCGCTGCTCGCGATTGCAAGTCAAGGGCTGCGGCCCTTGACAATCCCGGGGAGACTTTTTTGACAGGCTACAGCGGCCGCCTTTGGCATGCAATGCAAATTATGCTTTTCGGAACAGGAAGAACGCGGGGGAGCGGTTCAGGCAATCCTCCACGACCACATCGATGTCGCAATAGATGTTTTCGCCGTCCACAAACACCATGCCCCTGCGGCCTTCCCGGTCAAAACTGTCGGGCTTGAGGTTGGGGTCAAGGACGCGCACGGTGCGCTGCCGGGCCTCCGCAAGCACGATATAGTGCCCGGTTGTGGTGAAAAGGCCAATGTGCCCTTCCCGGTCGCCGCCCGGGTTGGCGATCACCATGCCGCGGTTGTTGTTCAGAAACTCCAGCACCTTTTCCTTATCGTCCGTTGCCTCAAACGCAAGGCCGAAACGTTCGCACAGCGGGGGAGCCAGCTTTTCCATATTCGTTCCGTCGTTGTCGCGTCCGCCGACAGAAAGCGAAAACTTTGCGCACTCTTCCACGGAAAGCTTGTGCTCGGTCATGCTTTCCACGACCATGCAGGCAGAGCATACACCGCAGCCGCTGCTTTTAATGTTGGACTGCGGGCGGGCTTCAGAGGGATAAGGAACATGGGCGTAATCGTTTTGGTTGTAATAAATCATGCGGATTCTCCTTTGCACAACAGGATTCGACAACAGTATAACGCACGGCTGGGCGCGCTGCAAGTCTTTGCCGGAAGGCGGAAAGGTGGTATACTGGAAAAAATATTCGGCTATGGAGGAAAAACGCATGATACGCGATTTTGTGGAAACATATTATCTCGAAGGCGATTACAACTGCGCGGAAACCCTTTTGCTTGCTGCAAACGATGCGTATGCGCTGGGCCTTCCAGAGGGCGCACACCGGCTTGTGAGCGCCTTTGGCGCAGGCATGGGCTGCGAGCGCGCCTGCGGTGCGGTTTGCGGCGCGCTTGCGGCGCTTGGTTGCTTGCGCGCGAATGGAAGGGCGCATGCCACAGAGGGCTTTAAGGAGCTCTCCGCAGGCTTTGTAAATAAAGTGGAGGCGGAATGCGGCAGCATCGAATGCAGCGCGCTGATGGAACGATACAGGAAGGAGGACACCCGTTGCCTTGATACGGTGCTGCGCATTGCGGATGCGTTGGACGCCTATCTGCGCGAGACGGAATGAAGGGACACGGCATGCGGGAGCAAAGGCAGGCCATCCGCAGGGTGGTGGGGATGATGTCCGGCACGTCGGTGGATGGAATCGACGCCGCGCTGGTGGAAATTTCGCAAAGCGCATGCGTGAAGCTGCTGGCGTTTGAAAACAAGCCATTCCCACCCGCGGTACGGGAGAAAATATTCTCGCTGTTCCGCCCGGAAACCGCAACGGTGGATCGCGTCGGCTATATGAACTTCCTCCTGGGAGAGCTTTATGCCGAAGCGGCGCTTTCCGTGATTGCAAAAGCGGGATTCCGGCCGGAAGAGGTTGACCTCATCGGCTCGCACGGGCAAACGATTTGGCATGCGCCGGAGCCCTCGGGGCAGGATGGCTACCCAATCCGCTATACGGTGCAGATCGGCGAAGGCGCCGTCATCGCAGCGCGCACGGGCGTGCCGGTGGTTTCGGATTTTCGCGTGGCGGATATGGCGCTCGGCGGGCAGGGCGCGCCGCTTGTCCCATTCACGGAATATCTTTTGTACCGCAGGGAAGATAAAACCATGCTGCTGCAAAACATCGGGGGCATTGGGAACATGACGGTGCTCCCTGCGGCGGCACGGCCGGAGGATGTTTTTGCATTTGACACCGGCCCCGGCAACATGATTATCGATGCGGTAACTGCGGCTGTAACAGGCGGCAGACAAACCTATGATGCGGGCGGCGCAATCGCCGCGCGCGGGCGCACAAACGAAGCGCTGCTTGCCCGGCTCCGGGAGAATGGCTATTATGCGCTGCCCCTGCCCAAGACCACGGGCCGGGAACGCTTTGGCGCGCAATATACGGCGGAAATGCTGGCATGGCCGGAGGCAAACGGGCTTTCGCCGGAAGATCTGCTTGCAACGGTTACGGAGCTCACGGCGTGGTCGATTGCGGATGCGTACGAGCGCTATGTGCTGCCGCATGCCCGGGCGGATGAACTGATCGCAGGCGGCGGAGGAAGCTATAACCAAACGCTTTTGCGCATGCTGGAGCGGCGGTTTGCGGTGCATGGAATCCGCGTAATGACGCAGGAGAATTTGGGCTTTTCCAGCGATGCGAAGGAGGCGGTCGCCTTTGCGCTGCTGGCGGATTGCTGCCGGCGGGGCTGCGCAAACGTGCTGCTGGGCGTGACAGGCGCGTGGGAGGCGGCTGTGCTGGGCAAGCTCTCGCTGCCGCCGCAGCGGGGAGCGGGTACAGCTTTTGGCTGCAAAAGCACAGAATAAGAAAGCAGGGAAGGGCTCCTGAAGGGAGGAACCCTTCCCTGCTCCATTTCCGAACGCTGACGGCACATGAGGTTATGCGGAAAGCGCCGCCTCAATTTCCTTAAACTCCGCCATGCCCCGGATGGGGTCAAAATCCGGATGCTGTAGCCATTTGTCCCGCATGATTTCACGGCAGGGCCGGGAATCGGTCGTTTCAAAGCCGGAGCGCGTTTCCCGCCATTCTCCAAGCAAAAGGCTGGCGGCTGTCCATGTGTCCGGCCGGCCGTCGAACTCCTTTGCTTCGGCAACGGCAAGCTTCAACTGTGCGAACGCTTCATCCGGCTTGCCAAGCCTCGCGAGCACCCCGGCATACTGGCAGCGCATTTGCGGAAAACGGTATGGAGCGCTCCGGCCGTCGTACATCCAGCATTCCAGCGCAAATGATTTTTGGAATGCTGTGGCAAGCGTTGCGTCCGGCAGAAGCTTTCCATAACCAAGGTTATAAATCCCTCCTAAGATCAGCGCATAGCCCGCACGGATGCGCTCCCGGCAGTTCTCCAGACGATCTTCGCCTTCAAGCGCCCACCAAATCTGGTTTTGCCTGCTGAATTCCCAGGAAGGCAGCGATTCATAGATTTCGCGGCCCCGTGCCTTGCGACCCATTTCACAGTGGTGAAAGGCGAGGCGGGCTGTGGCTTCCAAACGGATATCCTGATCCGGGCAATATTTCATGATGCGTTCGCCGAGTGCGGTGATTTCAGCGTCGTTCTTTTGCATCGCTTCTTCCCAGCCGGGGAGATTTCCGTCAGCATCGCTGGAAAGGAACAACGCATACATCAGCTTGTTCAGCAGCGCATAATCATTGGGGAATTCCGAAATGCCTTGTCGCGCAATTGCAACGCAGGCATCCACATCCCCCTTGGCGAGCGCTTCCTGAAAACGCGAAAGATACTGCTCCACTTTTTGGCGCGCCGTGGCATCGTCGATTCCAAGCAGAGCGTCCACCGTTACGTTGAAAAAGCTTGCGATTGCCGGCAGCAGGGCCATGTCGGGATAACACACCCCAAGCTCCCAGCGGGAAACGGACTGGAAGGAGACTCCCAGAATTTCCGCAAGTTCCTCCTGCGTAATGTCTTTTTCTCTGCGCAGGCGTTTCAGAGTCTTACCGAGTTGAAGTTTCATCATGGTTATGTATGCTCCTTTTCATTTGAAGCAGCGCTGCTTTCTGGTTTGATTATAGCAAAGGGGAAGACGGTGGGGAATATCACGGTTGGAGAGTGCTTTTCTACAATAAAGAGAACGGATACAAAGCTGTTGGTCTGTGCGGCCATCGGCGCTGAAAGGGGAGGCAGCGCTTTGCCGCACAGGCTCGGATGCGGCTTCAGCCTCCCGCTCATGAGAATAACAAAAAAGCACCCTTTGGATGCTTTTTGTGATTGGTGCGGCCGATGAGACTTGAACTCATACGGTCTCCCATACGCCCCTCAAACGTACGCGTCTGCCTATTCCGCCACGGCCGCACAGGAAGCAATTTTTCAATCGCAAGGCCTATTATACCGATTTCAATCTCGCTTGTCAACGCCAAAATTTCTTTTTTTCTGCGTTTCTGACGCGAAAACGATATGGCGCAAAGGAAAGCCTGCTGCGGATTGTGTTTGTGCAGCAGGCTTTTCTGAAAAGAGGCTTATTTTTTCGACTTGCTGTCGACAACTTCCTTGAGCAGCGCCGTGAAAGCATCCATACTCATTGCCCCGAGGTCCCCGTCCGCACGGTGGCGCGGGGAAACGGTGTTGTTCTCGATATCCCGATCTCCCACAACGACCATGTACGGCACCTTCTCGAGCTGTGCATCGCGGATTTTCTTGCCGGTCTTTTCGTTGCGGTAATCAACCGTTACGCGGTAGCCGAGCGCTTCAAGCTTTTTGGCCTGTGCGGCACAGTAATCCGCAGCGCGGTCGGTCACAGGCAGGAAACGAACCTGCTCCGGCGCCATCCACGTGGGCAGCGCGCCGGCATAAAGCTCGATGAGGTATGCGAGCGTGCGCTCATAGCAGCCAAGGCTCGTGCGGTGGATGATGTAGGGGCGAACCTTTTTGCCTTCCTGGTCGATATATTCCATGCCGAACTGCTCTGCAAGAAGCTGGTCGACCTGAATTGTAACGATGGTATCTTCCTTGCCAAAGACGTTCTTGTACTGAATGTCCAGCTTCGGGCCATAAAACGCGGCTTCGTCGATGCCGATGGTATAGTTCACCCCGAGGTCGTCGAGAATTTTCGCCATCGTGGACTGTGCCTCATCCCACTGTTCCGGCGTGCCGATGTATTTCTCCGTGTTGTTGGGATCCCACTGGGAGAAGCGGAAGGAGCAATTGTCGAGCATGCCGACTGTGCCGAGCAGGTACTTGGCGAGCTCGAGGCAACCGCGGAACTCGTCCTCCAACTGATCCGGGCGGAGGATCAGGTGGCCTTCGGAGATCGTGAACTGGCGCACGCGGATGAGGCCATGCATCTCGCCGGAATCCTCATTGCGGAACAGCGTTGAGGTTTCTCCAAGACGCATGGGCAGGTCGCGGTAGCTGCGCCCGCGGTTGAGGAACACCTGATACTGGAACGGGCAGGTCATCGGGCGCAGGGCAAAGCATTCTTTGGAATCATCGTTCGGGTCGCCGAGAACAAACATGCCATCCAGATAATGATCCCAGTGGCCAGAAATTTTGTATAGATCGCTCTTGGCCATGAGCGGCGTCTTGGTGAGCAGGTAGCCGCGCTTCTGTTCTTCGTCCTCAACCCAGCGCTGCAGAAGCTGAATGGTGCGCGCGCCCTTGGGCAGCAGGATGGGGAGGCCCTGGCCGATCACATCCACAGTGGTGAAGTATTCGAGTTCGCGGCCAAGCTTGTTATGGTCGCGCTTCTTGGCTTCTTCCACCTGAGCGACGTACTCGTCAAGGTCGGCTTTCTTCTCAAATGCTGTGCCGTAAATGCGCTGAAGCATCTTGTTTTTTTCGCTGCCGCGCCAGTAAGCGCCCGCAACGTTCATGAGCTTTACGTTTTTCACCCTGCCGGTGGATTCTGCATGCGGGCCTGCGCAGAGGTCAACAAATTCGCCCTGGCGGTAAAAACTGATGACGGCATCCTCCGGCAGATCGCGGATGAGCTCTACCTTGTAAGGCTCGCCCAGCTTTTCCATATAGGCGATGGCTTCCGTGCGGGGCAGCTCAAAACGCTCCAGCTTGAAGTTCTCCTTTTCGATCTTGACGATTTCCTTTTCAATCGCTTCAAGATCAGCGGGCGTGAAGGTTTCGGGCGCGTCGAAGTCGTAGTAAAATCCGTTTTCGATCGCGGGGCCGATGGCAAGCTTCACATCCGGGTACAGGCGTTTCACAGCCTGCGCTAGCATGTGGGATGCGGTGTGGCGGTATGCCCAACGGCCGCCCTCATCCGCAAAGGTGAGCAGCTTGAGCGTGCAGTCGCTGTGGATGGGCGCGAACGCATCGGCGCGCTCTCCGTCGATTTCGCAGGCGATGGTGGCTTTGCGCAGGCGGGAGCCGATGGATTCGGCCACGTCAAAGGCGCTTACGCCTTCGTTGAATTCGCGGACGGAACCGTCCGGAAACGTGATCTTCATGGTGAAATCCTCCTTGTTGGTTGCCGAAATAAAGTAAAACGCGCATGCGTGCATTGGGTAAGAAAAAATGCCCGCCTCCGGCATAAGCGCCGGGGACGGACATAATTCAAACATGTTCCGCGGTTCCACCCCGATTGGTAAAACCCTCTCGAAACGGCTTAACGCGCCGCAACGGTTGCAGTCCGCGGGGCGGTATTCCCAAAATCAGATTCCGAATGCGCTTGCAGCCTCGGCGCATCTCTCTGGGCGAAACTCCCTGATTGGTACTGAAAACCCGCATCAACCCACAATATCAATATGCATGAAAGTATAGCGCACAAACGCGGGCTTGTCAAGGAAAACCGGCAGGAAGATGGTGGATAAGAACTGCAGCGCCCCTTCCGAACGGGAAAAGGGCGCTGCAAACGGTACTGTAAATCCAGCTTTTCCGGTTAGTCTGCCTTTTTTGCGGTGTGCTTACGCACTGCAAGGAATACCGGCAAGCCAATGAGCGTGATGAGGATGCTCCCGATGGAAAGCAGCGTGGCCTTCGTGCCGGAAAGGAAGAGCTGGCTTATGACCACATAAAGGCCGCTCAGGATCGCAAGGATCGGGATCACGGGGTAAAGCGGCACCTTGTATTTGCGCTCAAGTTCCGGATGCGTGCGCCTGAGCTTCATCACGCAGGCAAACGTCAGGGTGTAGAAAATCCAGCAGGAGAATGTGCCAAGGTCAGTCATCATGTCAAACTGCCCGGAAAGCGAGTAGATGCAGCCGAGCAGGCCGATTAAGAGGATGGAGTTTGCGGGCACATGGTTGCCGTTGAGCTTGCTCAGCGCGCCGCTCATGGGCAGGGTGTTCATTTCGGCAAGCTGGTAAGCAACGCGGGAACCGGACATCAGGAAGCCGTTGGCTGCGCCGATGACGGAGATGATGATGCCGATTTTGATGAGCAGGCCGCCCGTGGGCCCGAAAATCTGCATGGCCACGGCGGAAGCAGGGGATTCAAGATTCATCAGCTGATCCGCAGGGAGTACCCAAAGGTATGCCATGTTGATCACAAAATACACAGCCATGATGATCGAAACGCCGCCCACAATGGCAAGCGGAAGGTCGCGGCCGGGGCGCTTCATTTCGCCTGCAATCGCGCCCACGTTCGTCCAACCTTCAAACGCGAAAAGGACGGCGAGCAGAGTGGAGCCGAGCGCGGCGCCCGCATTGGTGGTTTCGGAAACCATGGGGGTGAAGATCGGATGATCGCCGCTGCCGAGGAGGAAGCCGAACACCATCAGCAGCATGAGCGGGATCAGCTTGCAGATTGTGGAAACGACCTGAATGCCGCTTGCGGTTTTGGAGCCCAGCGAATTGAACGCAACAAGCAGGATGATGACAGCCATTGCAATGGGAAGAACATACGGAGAATCGCTGCCAGCGAGCTCTTTTCCGACGGTCACGCCATAGCCGGCGAGATAGGCGGGGTAGAAGATCACCGTCTGCATCCAGCCTGCAAGAAAACCGAGCTTTTCGTTGTAAACTTCCCCGAGATATGCAACCATACCCCCGGTTTTGGGGATAAGTACGGCGACTTCAGCGAACGTGAGCGCAGCGAGAATGCTGGCAATGCCGCCGAAAATCCACGCGAGCATGCCCATCCCGGGTGCGCCCCCCGTGGTTTGGTAGATCGCGTATGGTTTGAAAAATACGCCCGCACCGATCACGCAGCCGATCACGATCGACATTGCGGACATCACGCCAAGATTTTTTTTAAGCCCATGCTTTTTTTCCACTGAAAGAATACCTCCGCTTTGTTTTGAACGCACAAGTCCTTGGGGGGATATATCCGCCCGGCAAAGGAAAATATAGAACAAATTATGAATAAAGTCAATTGAAATGGCGTTACTATTTAAAATATCGATAAAAAATGCGCAATCTGGACACGTTGCGTGGGAGAGCGCGCAAGGGCAAACAAAAATTAACAGCGCGCGCGGAGCGGACATTTGAACATACTAGAGCATATCTTGCAAGGGGAGGCGCGTATTGCCACGAGGCTTTTTGCACGGCAAATGACGCCTCAAGTAAGGCCGGTGGGGCTGATAAAGCGAGGAAGAACATGCAGACAGTATCCGTGAGCACTCTGGAATATGAAATCGACGTAGCGGCGCTTTTGACGCGCAGGCTGCAGCGCGTGCCCTGTGGAACGGAAATCGCGGTATCTTCTGCATCGGGCGGCCGGGAGGCGCTCGTTCGCCTTCGGAGCGAGGCGGAGCGTGATGCGCTGTGCGAAGCGCTTGCCGCGCTGCTGCTGCGCGATGCGGCCAATTTTGAGCTTGCGCGGATTGTAAACGATATGCCGCTCACCCTTGAAGAAAAGCAGCGCGTGCTTCCTGAAGCCATCAAAACCGCGCGTGAAGCGGCTGCGGTTCGCAGAGAGGGGATAGGAGAAACGGGAAATGCCTCTCTCACCATGGACGCAGAACGGGTAAAAGAAATGCTGCGCGCGCATTTCGACGGGAACGACCATCTGAATCTTGAAGGGTTTTTGCGTTTTCGTATGCAGGATGTGCTGCGCGCCTTTGAGCTTTATGCACTCTGCGCTGCGGAAGAACTGATGCTGCAAACGGAATACCTTGAGCTGATGCGCGTGCTGTCCGTACTTGTGCGCCTGCAGCAGCCGCGTATCCGCGAAGTATCGCTGATCCTGCATGCGGACGGAAGCTGTACCATTACGGATGATACGGACGCGCGCATCGAATGCGAAGGATGCGGCGCGGCCGCAGGCGCGGCAAGCGAGCTTGTGAATCTGCTTGTTGCGCTCGCCCCGGCGCGCATTATCGTGTACGATCTTTCCTGCGGATGCTGCGCGGAGCTATCGCAGGTGTTGCTTCAAGTATTTGAAGACAGGGTGAGTTTTTTTCGTTAAAGGCCGGATCCGATGCATAAAAGCCGCCCATTTGGGCGGCTTTTGCGGGTTGCAATTTTATTTTTCCATGTCGGCGAGGACGCCGGTTTTTTCGTTGAATGCGTTAATGAGCGCATCGAGGTCCTTGGCCTGATCGTGGATGGAGGTCCAGTAGTTTTCGTCATACCACTGGGCGTTGAGTTCTTCCACGGTCCTGCCCTGCTGCTCCACCCAGGTATAATACTTGAGGTTGTGGACGCGCTTGCGGGCCGCGTAGGTCAGCTCTTCCATGTTGTCCGTGCGGATTCCGTGCAGATGCTCGCTGTAATCGCGCGCGGCGGTCAGCATGTCGTAGGCGCCCTGCTGCTCGTTGAGTTCCGCAATGCGCGAGGTGTACATCTCGGCGGAATCCGTTCCCACGGTCGCAACGACATCGTTTTCCGTAAGCTCGTAATACTTGGCGAACTTAATGCAGCAAAGCACGTTTGCAATGCCGGAAATGCCGAGCAGGGAAAGCTGATCCACAGTCTCCTTCGGCACGCCCACGATTTCCGTGAGGTACCTGTGACCGTCCTCGGTGTTGAATAGGCGCAGGAGGTTCTGGGAGTCTTCGTCATCAATGTCAATCACCATGTCGGTATTCTTTACGTTGTGTACCCACGGCACATGCTTGTCGCCAATGCCTTCGATGCGGTGGCCGCCAAAGCCGTTTTCAAGCAGCGTCGGGCATTGCAGCGCCTCGCCCACGGCGAGCTTTGCATGCGGGTACTGCTCCTTAAGATAATCTCCCGCGCTCATGGTGCCGGCGGAGCCGCTTGTGAAGCAGGCGCCCGCAAAGCGGGTGGTATCGGTTTTAAGGGATTCATACGCATCCGCGATGGCTTTGCCTGTTACCTGATAATGCCAAAGCACGTTGCCCATCTCTTCAAACTGGTTGAAAATGACAACATCCTTCCGCGTGCGGCGCAGTTCCCAGGTCTTGTCAAAAATTTCTTTGACATTGCTTTCGCAGCCCGGCGTGGCAATCACTTCACCGGCAATTTTTGAGAGCCAGTCGAAGCGTTCCTTGCTCATTTCAGCGGGGAGGATTGCCACGGATTCGCAGCCCAGAAGCTTGGAGTTATAAGCGCCGCCGCGGCAGTAATTGCCCGTGGAGGGCCAAACGGCCTTGTTATAGGTTGGATCAAACTGGCCGGTCACGAGGCGCGGGGCCAGGCAGCCAAACGAGGCGCCGACCTTGTGGCAGCCTGTGGGGAACCACTTGCCGCAGAGCACGATGATGCGGGCCTTTACGCCGGTAAGGACGCTCGGCAGTTCGATGAAGTTCACCGGGCCGTAAGCGCCGCCGCTCATGGTGGGTTCGTTGTGCCAGGAGATGCGGAACAAGTTCAGGGGATTCACATCCCAAAGGCCGACGTGCCGGAGCTGCTTTTTGATCGCCTCCGGGATTAGGGCAGGATCCCGCATCTGCGCAAAGGTGGGGATCACAATTCTGTTTTCGCGTGCGCGCTGCACGGCGCGTTCCAACTGCTGCGGATGTACTGTCAAATCGATCATGCTGAGCACCCCATGTTTCATAATATTTATAGAAAGTACGTACCTGTTCGTACGCCTATAGTTTAGAGCTTTTGGCCGCGCTTGTAAAGAGTAAACCAAAAAATATTTTTGTGAAACTAAAATATTTTTTAAATAAGGGCTGATGCGTTTAATTATGAATAAATTGCAAATAAAAAGTCAAAAGATTGAATTGTAATGCAAACTATTAAAATAATAGTTACATAGTAACTCCGAGCTTGAGTCGTGCCGGATTCACAAAAAAATCCAAAATCAGGAAAGGACAAACACAACATGAAAAGATGGAGTTTTCTAATCGTAGCATTCTTGTTGGTACTTTCGGTTGTAACAGCCGCTTTGGCAGAGGGTGAGGGAGACGCGGGGGATGCTGGCGCAGCAAAAACAGTGATTGTCAATGCTGGCGCAGCCGAAGAAAGCGCTGAGTTCAAAACCATCCAGGCAGCTATCGACTCCATTGCCGGGAAGGAAGATAAGACAGGCTGGATCATCTTGGTCAAGAATGGCGAGTACGACCGCTTCACGGTGCCAAAAGGCATAGGTGCTCTGACTATTCAGGGTGAAAGCCGCGATGGCGTAGTGGTAAAGACGCTGATGAATACGGAACGCGCCAGCCAATGGGACAACGGCGGCATCAACATCCACGGCAGCAACGTTACGCTGAAAACCATGACTGTGCTTGCAGGTTCGTCTACTGTGGCTTGGGCTGACGCAGCGATTTCGACGCATCATGGTGCTTTTGGCGGCAGTGGTGTCTCACTTACAGTCGAAGGCTGTACGGTGACCGGCGAGAACGCCAAATACGGTATTTTCTGGGATTGTGACCGCGTTGAGGTAATGAACTGCACCATCAGCGGCTTCTCCAATGCAATTGAGTTCATGTGCGACAATCACTCGATTCCTGCCGGGGAGACCTATAAGATGACGGGTAACACCATCATGGGCTGCGGCTTTGCGGTCCATGGCTACATGGGCGGCGGAGAAGGCGGCGGTGTGCTGGAGATCAGCGGAAACACCGTAAGCGGCACGGACGCGCTGCGCACCAAGGTTATTGTACAGCAAAATGCCGCAAACACGCTGAAAGCGGATATTAAGAATAACCGCTTTGAAAATGTCGTTATCGGTTTGGTCAATCTGCGTGGGGAGGGCGAGACGGTTTCCGAACCACTCGAAGCCAACACGTTGGGCAAGAACTGCTTCTATGTTGAAGCGATCGAGCCGGGCACCATCGATTTCTACAGCACCTATCGTGCGCCTCAAAGCGGAAACGGACACTGGGAACTGACGGGCATCGATGACTTTGAAGTCGATTGGGGGAAAAACCCGGATGGCACAAAAGCATACATCGAGGATGTTGTGGCAAAAGCGAATGCTGCGGGCTCAAAAACGTTGAGTCTGACGGGTATTGATGAGAATAACCTTATCAAAACCTTCACTTGGTTTAAGGATGGCATCTATTGGGTTACAGACCCGGATGAACCCATGCCCACGCCGGAACCAACGCCCGGGCCGACAGGCAGCGGTTCCACCATTATAGCCGGTACGCCTACGCTGACCCCGATCCCGCTGGCCCCGCCGGCCACGGGCGACGCAGGCGGATTCGGCCTGTGCTTGGCGGCAGCTGCGGGTGCCGCGCTGCTGGCGGCTACATGCGTATCCCGCAGGAAGGAACGCTGAAACGCATCCTCCACATCTGAGTACGGCGAATAACAGAACAAACGCGCCCGGCAAGCTGCCGGGCGCGTTCTGCGTGGGGGAGTTGGCAAATGAGCCGGATGACTTATGCGTAAGTCAGCTCCACGATTGCTTTCAGGATTTCCACAACCTTTTCCATGGACTGAATGGGGATGAATTCCAACACGCCGTGGGCATTATGGCCGCCTGTGCCAAGGTTCGGGCAGGGCAAGCCCATGTAGGAAAGGCGCGCACCGTCCGTGCCCCCGCGCACGGGGATAATCTCCGGCGCGACGCCCACGCGTCCCATCGCGGCCTTGGCGGTCTCGATCAGATGAAAGTGCGGCAGGATCTGCTCTTTCATATTGTAATAAGAATCTTTCAGCGTAAGCTCTACGGCGCCTGCCCCGTGTTTTTCGCAGAGGAACGCGGCGGCGGACTGCATAAGCGCCTTCTTTTCCGCGAACTTTGCCGCATCGTGATCGCGGATGATGTAACGCGCCGTTGCCTCCACCACATCGCCTGAGAGCTCGCTCAGATGGAAAAATCCCTCGTAACCCTCCGTGTGCTCCGGGCGCGCAGAGGGCGGGAGCATCGCATCAAATTCCTGCGCCAGGTGCAGCGCGTTGCGCATCCGGCCCTTTGCGGAGCCAGGGTGGATGCCCACACCGTGAAACACAAGCTTCGCGGAGGCCGCGTTGAAGTTTTCATATTCCAGTTCACCCGGGCTGCCGCCGTCCACGGTGTAGGCAAAATCCGCACCGAAGCCAGGCACATCGAATTGGTCCGCGCCGCAGCCGACCTCTTCGTCCGGCGTAAAGGCGATGCAAATGCGGCCATGGCGCAGGTCCGGATGCGCCAACAGATACTCGGCCAATGTCAGGATTTCAGCGATCCCCGCCTTATCGTCCGCTCCAAGAAGCGTGGTACCGTCCGTGACGATGATATCGTTCCCGACATAGTGCGCGAGTGCGGGAAACATGCTTTCTTCAATGGCAACTTCCGCGTTAAGGTGGATATCGCCGCCGGGATAACCGTTTACAATCCGCGGGCGCACGCCTTCGCCAGATGCGTCGGGCGAGGTGTCCATATGGGCGATAAAGCCCAAAGCGGGCAGCCCTTGTTCTGTGGCGGGAATGCTGCCGTAAACATAGCAGTGCGCGTCCACGCGCGCGTCCGAAACGCCCATTGCACGCATTTCCTCTACAAGCAGGTTTGCAAGCGCAAATTGCTTTTCTGTGCTCGGGATTTGCTCCGCACCGTCCGCAGACTGCGTATCAAGGGAAACATACCGCAAAAACCGTTGGGCAACGCTTTCCATTTGTTTATCCTCCTGAGTATTCAGTATTCCTATTTTATCATGTCTCCCGGGAAACCGCATCCCCCTATGGCAAATAGTACGAAAAAAAAAAACAGGGGAAACGGACAAAAACGGCCTGTACAAACGCGCATGGATATAGTATTATAAACATGGAAACAAACTTTTTTTGCAAGTCAAACTTTTTTTGCAATATGGATAGAGGTGCAACAGATGAAACATATATTGGGTTACCGCTGCACACTTTGCGGCGCAGAACTGCCATATGATGAACGCATGACCTGCCCGCATTGCGGTGAAAAAGGCATTTTAGATATCGTTTTCGATTATGGCCATATAAAAAAGGAATTTAACCGGGAAACGCTTAGGCGTGACCGCACGAACAGCATGTGGCGCTACGCTCCGCTGATGCCGCTTGCGCCACGGGATTTTTCGCGCTTCCTGCGCGTGGGCTGGACGCCGCTGTACCCATCCAACCGCCTCGGGGCTGAGCTTGGCCTCCGCGCACTTTATATCAAGGATGACGGCCTGAACCCCACGGCTTCCCTGAAAGACCGGGCTTCCGGCGTAGCGGTTGCAAAAGCGGTGGAGTTGGGCTATGATACCATCGCCTGTTCTTCCACGGGCAACGCTGCATCGTCCTGCGCGGGCAACGCCGCGCGCATGGGGCTCAAAACGGTCATTTTTGTGCCGCAGCGCGCACCGGAAGGCAAGGTGGCGCAGCTCATGATCTTCGGCGCAAAGGTGGTGTCCGTCAAAGGAGACTATAAGGCCACGTTTGATCTTTCCAAGGCAGCGATTGAAAAATATGGCTGGTATAACCGCAACGCGGGCATCAACCCCATCCTTACGGAGGGAAAAAAGACCGTTGCACTTGAGATTGCGGAGCAACTCAACTGGGAGCCGACGGACTGGGTCGCCGTTTCCGTGGGGGACGGCTGCACCATCGGCGGCGTGTACAACGGGTTCCATGACCTGTACGAGCTTGGGATGATCGAACGCATCCCCAAGATCCTTGGCGTACAATCGGCCGGCTGCTGTCCGTTTGTGGATGCGGCGCGGGAAAACCGGCCGCTCGAGCCGGCGGAAGAGAACACCCTTGCAGATTCCATCGCCGTGGGCGTGCCGCGCAACCCCGTGAAGGCATTGCGTGCGGTTTCAGCCTCAAAAGGCGCATGGATTGCCGTTACGGATGAAGAAATTTTGGACGCTATGCGCGTGCTTGGCCGCACGGAAGGCGTATTTGGAGAGCCTGCAGGCGTCACGGCAACGGCCGGCGTGCGCCGTGCGGTGCGTGAAGGCATCATCCGCGCGGAGGAAACGGTTACCGTCATCAGCACGGGCAGCGGCCTTAAGGATGTGAAAAACGCCTTGCGCGCAGCCGGATCGCCCACCTTGTGCGAACCGGATCTTGCCGCGCTGGACAACAGCGGAATCCTGTGATAAAATACATTCCGTTCCACACGCCCAGCGCATGCTCCGGGCGTGCGTGCCTTTCTTTCGCGGTGGTCCGCGTATGCGTGCAGGAGCAAAAGGCATTCGGATCCCCTTCGCTTTTGTTCGTGCTGCCGCGGGAAATCCCAGCGGCAACGCCTATGGTTGCAATGCCCAAAAGGGCTTAAATAGCAACAAAAATAAGGAGGATTATGAAAATGAGGAAAATTATCGCAGTCATTCTTTGCCTCGTGATGGCGCTCGGCCTCGTTGGGTGCAACCAGCCCGCTGCGAACAACGAAGGCGACGGTGAGAAGGAAGTCAAGAAGCTTGCCTTTAAGGATGCCATGGGCACCGAGCTTGGCTCCGTCCATGTGGAAACCGAGGGCGTGGATTATTCGGCCATGAAGATCGGATTCATCCACATCTCCGATCCGTCCGACATGGGTTACACCTACAACCACAACAACGGCACGGAAAAGATGAAGGCTACGCTCGGCCTCAGCGACGAGCAGATCATCAACAAGTTCAACATCCCTGAAGACAATGCGCAGGTGATTCAGGCGGCCAACGAGCTCATCGCGGATGGCTGCAACCTGATCTTTGCAACCAGCTTCGGCCATGAGAGCGGCCTGATGGAAGTTGCCAAGGAACACCCGGAAGTGCAGTTCTGCCATGCGACCGGCTATCAGGCCAGCAGCGCGGGCCTTGCGAACTTCCACAACTACTTCGGCCGTATTTATGAGGCGCGTTACCTTTCCGGTATCGTCGCAGGCCTCAAGGCGAAGGAAATCGGCAACAATGTGCTTGGTTACGTTGCGGCCATGCCGTTTGCGGAAGTCATTTCCGGCTTCACCGCGTTCTACCTTGGCGCAAAGAGCGTCAACCCGGATGTGACCATGAAGGTCATGTACACCGATTCCTGGAACGACCCCACCAAGGAAGCACAGAACGCGAACGCCCTGATCGATGCAGGCTGCGGCGTGATCTCCCAGCACTGTGACTCCACCGCTCCGGCGACTGCCGCTGAAGAAAAGGGCGCGTTCCACGTTGGCTACAACTCCGGCATGATCGATGTGGCCCCGAACGCTTCCCTCACGAGCGCCATTTGGGATTGGTCTCAGTACCTTGTGTATGCGACCACCTGCGTCGCCAAAGGCGAAGCGATCGACACCGACTGGATGGGCGGCTTGTATGACGGCGTTTGCCTGCTCTCCGACCTCAATGAAAACATTCTTGCAGAAGGCACAGCCGATGCGGTCAAGGCAGCCTACAATGGCATTCTAGATGGCAGCGTGCATGTGTTTGCCGGCCCCTACCACGGAGAAGGCGTGGACTTTAGCGGCAACACCGTGACCATCGACAAGGCTGAGGGCGAATGGTACGAGGAGAACGAAGTCGTTTCCGCACCGTCCTTCAACTACATCATCGACGGCGTTGAAGTGATCGGCGAGTAACATCACAAACCATGGCAGGGCTGCTTCCGGCAGCTCTGCCATTCTTTACATACGGAGTGAGGGTACGGCTTTTCAGGATATGGATGCGCACACGGGGCAGCGTGCCCATCCATATCCTGAACGGGAGGCGAATGCATGGAACAAATCCAACAGGCAGTCGAGATGCACAACATCAAAAAAACGTTTGGCAAGGTCGTTGCAAACAACAACGTCAGCCTTTCCCTGCGCAAGGGCGAAATCCTTGCGCTTTTGGGGGAAAACGGCAGCGGCAAGACCACGCTCATGAACATGCTCGCGGGCATTTATTACCCGGATCACGGCGAGATCTTCATCCACGGAACGGAAGTCCAGATCCGCTCTCCCAAGGAGGCGTTTGACCTTGGCATCGGCATGATCCACCAGCATTTCAAACTCGTGGATGTGCTTACCGCGGCGGAAAACATCGTTCTCGGGCTTCCGGGCGGCGTGCAGCTTGACCGGAAAAAAGCGGCGGCGCGCATCTCTGAGATCAGCGAAAAATACGGCTTTGAGATCGACCCGAACAAGAAAGTTTACAACATGGCGGTTTCCGAGAAACAGACGGTGGAGATCGTGAAGGTGCTTTACCGCGGTGCGGATATCCTGATTCTGGACGAGCCAACGGCCGTTCTGACCCCGCAGGAAACAAGAAAGCTGTTCGATGTGCTCCGCGCCATGAAGGCGGATGGAAAGTCCATCATCATCATTACGCATAAGCTGCATGAGGTGCTCGATGTTTCGGACCGTGTGGCGATCCTGCGCAAGGGGGAATACATCGGCACGGTGGAGACGGCGGAAGCGACCCAGCAGTCCCTGACCGAAGCGATGGTCGGCCGCAGCATCAGCCTTGCAATTGAACGCCCCGAAGTGGAACAGAAGGACGAGCTGCTGCGCGTGCAGGGGCTTACCTGCATCAATGCAGAGGGCGTACCGGCCGTGCGGGATGTGAGCTTTACGGCATATGGCGGGGAAATCCTTGGAATTGCCGGCGTTGCGGGCTCGGGGCAGAAGGAGCTTTGCGAGGCGATTGCGGGGCTTTACCATGTGAAGGAAGGCACAGTGGAATTCAAGGCCGGAACGGGTTTTGAAAACATCGTCGGCTGCAAACCGGATGAAATCTTCAAAAAGGGCGTATCGCTTGCGTTCGTCCCGGAGGATCGGTTGGGCATGGGCCTTGTCGGTTCACTCGACATGGTGGACAACATGCTCATCCGCAGCTACAAGAACAACAAGGGGCCGTTGGTGGACCGCAAAACGCCCAAGCAGGTTTGCGATGAACTCATCGAAGCGCTTGAGATCGTAACGCCGGGCACCTCCACCCCTGTGCGCAGGCTTTCCGGCGGCAATGTGCAGAAGGTGCTTCTTGGGCGGGAAATCCACTACAACCCCAAGGTGCTGATGGTTGCTTACCCGGTGCGCGGGTTGGACATCAATTCATCCTTCAAGATTTACGATTTGCTCAACGAGCAGAAAAAGAAGGGCGTCGCGGTTCTCTTTGTGGGCGAGGATCTTGACGTGCTGATGGAGATTTCGGACCGCATCATGGTGCTTTGCGGCGGCGCGGTTTCAGGCATTGTGGATCCCAGGACCGCTACAAAGGAGGATGTTGGCCTCCTGATGGTGCATGCGGGCGGAGAGAAGGAGGCGAAAGCATGAAACAACGCACAGAACATAAGGAACCCTTTGTGCGCATGGTGAAACGCGCAGCGATTGCGCCGGGCAAGGCCTGGGCGATCCGCGGCGCTGCGCTTGTGGGCGCGCTCCTGATGGGCGCTTTGCTGCTGCTCATCCTCGGGCATAATTCGCTCGGCATTTACGGAGAGATGGCGCGCGGTGCATTCGGCGGCGCAATGTACCTCAAGGAGACGGCACGCACGGCCGTTCCGCTTCTGATTTCCGCCATAGGCATTGCATTTGCATTTAAAATGCAGTTTTGGAACATCGGCGCGGAGGGGCAGATTTTGGCCGGCGGGATTGCGGCATCCGCAGTGGCGATCCATTACGATGCACAGTTTGCGGCATGGGCAGCGGAAACGGGTAGCGCTTTGCCGAAGGTGTTGCTGCTGTTGCTCATGTTTGCGGCGGCGGTTGCTGCAGGCGGGCTTTACGGTGTAGTGCCGGCGATTTTTAAATCAAAATGGGGCACGAACGAAACGCTCTTTACCCTCATGCTCAACTACATTGCCCTGCAATATGTGAAGTTCCTGACCTATCAGCCGGTGTGGAAGATGCCAGGCACCTCGTTCCCCAAAATCCGCATGTTCGATCCAATCGCTACGCTGCCCAAGGTGTTCGGCGTGCACATCGGATGGATTTTCGCTTTGCTCCTGGTGGTTCTTGCGCATTTCTACCTGACGCGCACCAAGCATGGCTATGAAATCGCCGTGGTGGGCGAATCCACGAACACTGCGCGCTATGCGGGCATCAACGTTTCAAAGGTGTATCTGCGCACAATGTTCCTTTCCGGCGCGCTTTCCGGCTTCGCAGGCTATCTGATCTGTGCCGGCGCGGACGGCACGCTGACGGAAAGCACGGCGGGCGGCATCGGCTTTACGGCAATCACCGTTGCATGGCTTGCAAAGATGAATCCGTTTGCGATGCTGATCGTGGCAATCTTTATTGCGGCGCTGGACCGCGGCGCGGGCTTCCAGTCCTCCTCCGGCGTACCGGAATCCTGCGCGGAAGTGCTCGTTGGCATCATCCTGTTTTTCATGCTCGGCTGTGAGTTCTTCATCAATTACAAGCTTGTGTTCCGCGGAAAGGAGGCCGTTGCGTGAATATCGATTTTATCAGCCTGTTTGTAGCCGCCGTGCTGGCGGGCACTCCGCTGCTTTTAGGCACATTGGGCGAGATCCTGACCGAAAAATCCGGCCACCTGAACCTTGGCGTAGAAGGCATGATGTTCATGGGCGCAATCGCAAGCATTGCAGCGTCCTGGGCGTATGAGCAGATGGCGAAGGGGGCGGGCTTTGCAGCTTCGGGCTTCCTGTCCATGCTGATCGCACTGCTTGCAGCGTTTGGCGCAGGCGCGTTTGGCGCACTGATTTACAGTTTCCTTACCGTTACGCTGCGCGCAAACCAGAACGTGACCGGCCTTACGCTGACCATCTTCGGCACGGGCCTTGCAAACTTTTGCGGCGAGCTCCTGGGCAAAAGCGCCGGCGGCTTTGTGACGGTTTCAAAAGCAACCAAGGCCGCCTTTGCGCAGCTTGACCTTTTTGGCCTGAAGAACAGCGCCTCTCCGGTGCTGCAGACCATTTCCAAGCTCTTCTTCCAATATAACTGGATGGTATATTTCGCCATCGTGATCGCGCTTCTGATGGCATGGTTCTTCAAACGTTCGCGCGTCGGCCTGAACCTTCGCGCTGTGGGAGAAAGCCCGGCCACTGCGGATGCGGCTGGCATCAACGTAACGCGCTATAAGTACCTGGCAACGGTCATCGGCGGCGGCATCTGCGGCATCGGCGGCATGTACATGAGCATGGTGAACCAATCCGGCGTGTGGGTGCACAACTGCGTGGCTGGCTATGGCTGGCTGGCTGTGGCGCTCGTGATCTTCTCCACCTGGAGTCCGGTACGCGGCCTGATCTGCGGCCTGATCTTCGGCGCGTTCACCATCATGCGCCTGTATGTGAGCATCCCGGGCCTTGCGATGCAGATCTACGGCATGCTGCCGTATGCGGCGACGATCCTCGTCCTGATCATCACGAGCATCCGGCAATCCCGCGAGCATGCGCAGCCGAAGTCCTGCGGCACGAATTATTTCCGCGAAGAACGCTAAAAAAGAAGAGGTTGCACTGCGCAGGCGGGTGGAGACATCCGCCTGCATGTGTTCAAAGGAAACGGGGAATGACACCCAAGCCTGAGCGAAGTATTGGCTTAAGACCGGCTTACGATAAAACCTTTGCATCAACAGGGAGGAGAATGCCTATGGCGCCCGATCAATTCTGGCAGGAGTTTCTGCAAGCTTCCGGCCTGCCGCCGGAAACACGTAATGCTTTCATTTTGAACTGAGCGAGCTGCTTACAAACGAGCTGCTTGCACTTGTCCTTTCCGGGAAAAAACGCGCTACGGCAAGCAGTCTTCTCGCCTTTGAAGCGGAAGGGGCGCGCCTTCCTGAAGTGGGCGATTACAGCATCGTTACGGATTGGGCCGGCACGCCATGCTGCATCATCCGCACCACGGCTGTAACGGTCCTTCCTTTCTGCGAAATGACATATGGAATTTGCAGCAGGGAGGGCGAGGATGAAACTTTAGAATCCTGGCAGCGGGGGCACCGCCGCTTTTTCACGGAAGAAGGCGCGGAGCTTGGCTACGAATTTGCGGAGGACATGCCCATCGTGTTTGAGGAGTTCGAGGTGGTCTACCGGAAATAGGCTGCTCAGGGAACAAAAGGCATGTGCCATGCGTTATTAAGAACAAACGCCGAAAGGAAAGAGAACATATGAAACGTGCTTTTACCACTTTGGCGGCTGTGCTTACCATTGCTGTGCTTGCCGCTGCCTGCGCCGGCCCGGAAGAGGCCGCGCCCGCTGAAATGCCGGAGGACTTTCAGTTTTCGCTCGTGTGGAACACCTATGGCGTAAGCTCGTACAACAGCGAAACCGGTGAGCTCGTCAAAACATCGCATGCCACACACCCGGAGGATTATGTAACTGAGCTCATCTTCGATGATGCGGCACGGCAGGCAGCCTGGGAGGCCATCTCCGCGCTTGACCTTGCGGATTACCCGGCGGAGTATGATCCGAACCCCGGGGTGATGTCCACACCCAGCATGACGCTCGTGCTGACTGTCATGCAGAATGGTACGGAACAGGAGATCCGCTGTGAGGACATTGCGCAGTGCTATGATGCGGAAAATAACTATACTTCCAAAGATAAAAAAGGCCAGGCATTCATGACGGCCTGCCATACGCTCATCCGGCTGATCACGGCCGCGCCGGAATGGCAGGCGCTGCCGGAGCCTGAATTTCTTTATGAATGAACGACGCTAGAGCGCGCGCCAGATCCCTGCGTCTACAATCCCTGCATACGGCGTTCCCCGCGCGCGACAGAAGGCGCAGAGGGCGCGTTCCGTGGCGGCGCAGAACCGGCCTGTGAGGCCGCAGTCCGGCGGGAAGCCATGCACGGCAAGCGCATCCTGCAATGCGAATACGCAGCTGTTGCTGTTGCCGGGGCGGAGCTCCGGAAAAGGGCAACCCGGCGCACAGACGGGGGCTACGCGCTTTTGCAGGCCGACCCAAGTGGGTGCGACATATTCCGGCAGCACGGTTTCAAACAGGCCGCTTTGCACCGCAAGGCGGCGAAGACGCTCCCGCTCCGGTGCGCAAAGGCCCGCGCCGATATCCAGCATAAGCCCCGCGCAGCGCGGCGAAGCACAGAGGCTGCGGCCGGGCAGGACGCGGCGGAAGCCCCCGCAAACGCTGATGGGAGCACCGAACTGTGCGGCAAGTGCGCCGAAGGCGGAAAGCAGTTCCCGGTCCGTCCAAACCGTTTCGGTGGTCGTGCTGCCTAAAAAATCATGCAAAAGCACGGGAGCGCCATCCGTATAGGGCAGCGGTGCGGCGCGGTGCAGGGAAAAACGGGAAAACCCGCCGAGCAGGGAATCGTATACATATAATTGCATATCTCACAATATGCGGCTTACATCAAATTGGCGCGCGGGAAACAGCGGTATGCGGGTAAACAAAAGCAGGAGAAATATAAACAATGAAACAAGAGCGAAATGACTGCCCTTGCAAACGGCTTAAGTGCGCGAGACACGGAAACTGTGATGCGTGCCTTGCACACCACCGCGCGCCCGGCAGCAAATATGCAGCGGCATGTGAGCGCATCAATGCAAAAAAAGAGAAGCGGGGAAAGAAATGAGGCTACTTTACGGAACGTCGAATCCAGCCAAGCTGTCGGCTCCCTGAGGCGGCGGGGAGTTCCCGCCGCCTCAGCCCGTCGAGAAAGACTCTCCGGGATTGTCAAGGGCCGCAGCCCTTGACTTTCAATCGTGCCCGGCGACAGGCGCGGCGCGCGCGAAAAGCCTTGCGGCGCAAGGCTTTCTTTGCACAGAGCGCTGGCCGCGCCATTGGCGCAAGCGCGATGTGAACGCCTCGAAAAAGTGGCCTTTGCCACTTTTTCGACAGCCTCAGGCTTATGATAATGAATGTAATCAATCCCCGCCGCCGATGCTGATGCCGCTTCCGCCGATTCCATCGGGGTTATATACCGTGGCTTCAGGATAGAAACCGCCGTCTGCGCCGGTGGGCGAAGGCGTGCGCGGCGGCAAGGAGGGGTTCGGGTCAAGGAGCTTTGCTGCAGAAACGGTTTCATCATCGTCAAAAATGAACTCGTGCAGCTCCTGGGCCATGCCGGGCAGATCGGCAAAAAACACGAATTTCTTGTTCCATTTTCCGTTCTGGAAGTAACCTTCCACCGGTAGACGGAAATAGATGAGCCCGCCTTTGCTGCTTGTGAGGGCGCTTACAGCCGCGTCAACAATCTCAGCATTGGTCATGTTTGTTTCTACCATGGGGAGCAAATCGTACAGGATGTCATACTGCTTGGAAAGGCTCTTGCTGCGGAAGATCGAAAGGACGGTGTTGAGCACGGTATACTGCCGCTCGGTCCGGGCAAATTCGCTGTCGATTTTGCGGATGCGCGAATAGCCGAGCGCCTGCTTGCCCGTGAGCTTCACCGGGCCGGGGTCCGCAAAGATGAAACCATCCCAAAGGTATTCCACACCAAGCTGCTTGTTGAGGCCTGCGATGCAGTCGTTCGCGGCGCTGATCTCTTCGGCGGTCATTTGGACGGTGATGCCGCCAAGCGCGTCGATGACGTCAACGAACATATAGAAATCAACAAGCACATATTGTGTGAGCACAATATGGAAATTTTCCTCAATGGTTTGGAACAGCAGCTCAATTCCCCCGCGTGCGGCGGCCGAATTCAGTTTGCCGTAGCCGTGGCCGGGGATGTTCACAAGCATATCGCGCATGAGCGTTGTAAGCTTAAGGGTGCCGTGGCGCTTGTCGATGGTGGCAATCATCATCGTGTCGGAGTTATAGCTCCCCTTTTTGGAACGGCGATCCGCGCCGATGAGGAGCACGTTGATGAACTCATCGCTCGCGTTGTTTTCGGCCATCTTTGCAAGCTGCGCATCGGTGAGATAGGTCTGTTCGTAATATTCCGAAACGGGTAGCGTGGGGCGCGGCGTGGCGGAAGGATGCGGCGTGGGCGTGAGCTCCGGTGTGCGCGTCGGCGTCGGCGTTTGGTCGGGGGCATATTCCTCTTCCGGTTCAGGCGTTCCAGCGGCAGCAAAGCCGTCCTCTGCCGGGCGCGAGATGCGGCCGAGCAGGTCAAGCCCCAGGCACGCCACAACCGCGCCGAGCACGAATGCAAGCGCGAGCAGGGCGAGCAGAATCCTGAGAAGAAGCGGGAGCTTCTTCTTTGCGGTTTGCGTTTCTTCGCCGGCTGTCTTATTGGTTCGG
This sequence comes from Christensenella sp. UBA1685, assembly GCA_002320595.1. Classification (GTDB taxonomy): domain Bacteria; phylum Bacillota; class Clostridia; order Christensenellales; family CAG-138; genus UBA1685. The sequence goes on along the minus strand of DCKB01000021.1, from coordinate 70,365 downwards.
GCCATATTGATTCCCCGCAATTCTACAAATTTATACGCAGATTCTAGCACAACGGCCGGGGGAGTTCAAGCGCCCTTGCCTTCCCGCCTTGATTGTTGTACAATTGTTTACAATCCAATGCTATGGATTATGCGATATAGTGGGGGAAGTATGCAGAGCTACGGTAAATTTGCTGCGCTGTATGACCGGCTTATGCGCGACGTGAATCGCGAAACCTGGGCGGAGTATCTCCTTTCGCTTTTGGGGGAAGGGAGGCGCACGGTTGTGGACTGCGCCTGCGGCACGGGCGAGCTGACGCTTCGGCTCGCGCGTGCGGGATATGCCGTTACCGGCCAGGATATTTCCGAGGAAATGCTTTCCGTGGCAGCCGAAAAGGCACGCAGGGCACGGCTTGCAATTCCGTTTATCCGGCAGGATATGCGCAAGCTCAGCCTGCACCACAGCGTGGATGCGGTTGTTTCAGCCTGCGACGGCGTGAACTATCTCGCTTCGCGCGCGGCGCTTTCGGAATTTGCGGCTGCCGCATATGCATGCCTCAAGCCGGGCGGGCTTTTGCTGTTCGATGTTTCCTCCCGCTTTAAGCTCTCCACGGTTCTGGGGGACAACACATTCGCGCTGGATGAAGCGGATTCCGCTTATATCTGGCAGAATGCCTATGATCCGGAAACCAAGCTCATCCGCATGGACCTCACGTTCTTCGCCCGCGAGGGAGAAGGGCCGCACTATGCGCGCTTCACGGAAACCCACATTCAGCGCGCGCACTCCGAACGGGAGATTCGCGCGGCGCTTGGGAGCGCGGGTTTTGTGCACGTTGAAGCGTATGAAGCGTTCACGCGGGAACCGCCGAAGGAGACGAGCGAACGGCTGCAATTTGTTGCAGAGAAAGGAAGATAAGATATGGAAGATATAATCATCCGCGGGCTACTTGCGGATTCTACGGTAAAGATCATGGCAATTTCGGGCAAAGCGCTGGTGGAGCAGGCACGTGAAACGCATGGGCTTTCGCGCGTATGCACGGCGGCTCTCGGACGGACGCTGATGATGACCTCCATGATGGGCGCGCAGCTGAAAAATGCGGATGAGCGCGTCACCGCAATGCTCAAGGGCGGCGGCGAGGCGGGAAACATCGTCTGCACGGCGGATTGGACGGGGCGCGTGAAGGGCTATGTGGAAAATCCGGGCCTGGAGCTTCCGCCGGCGCCGAACGGCAAGCTGGATGTGGCGCTTGCGGTGGGCTGGTTTGGAGATCTCACCGTTATCCGCGATATGGGGCTCAAGGAACCCTATGTTGGCACCTGCCCGATTCAGTCCGGCGAGATCGCGGAGGATTTCGCGCGGTATTTCACCGTATCCGAACAGCAGCCGTCGCTTGTGTACCTCGGCGTGCGTGTGGATGTGGAAAGCGGCGCCGTGCGCGCGGCAAGCGGTTTGCTTGCGCAGCCCCTGCCCGGCTGCCCGGACGAGGTGATTGACGCGCTGACGGAAAAGGCAAAGGAAATCGAAACGCTCACCTCCACGCTGGAGTGCGGCACGCCCTTAAAGGATGCGCTGATGCAGCTTTTCGGCGGGATGGGCTTTGCCATCACGGCCAACCAACACCCGGAGTTCCAGTGCGATTGCAGCCGGGAACGGCTGGAGCGCGTGCTGATTTCACTGGGCGAGGCGGAGCTTTCAGACATGATCGCACAAGAGCATGGCGCGGAGCTTACGTGCCACTTCTGCAACAAAAAATATCAGTTTCATGAAGATGACCTGCGGCGCTTGCTCGCGGAAGCGAAAGGAAATGACAACGCGTGAAACGGGACATCCGGGCGCTTGCCGGGCGCGGCAAGGTGCTGCCCTTTGCCCAATCGGGCGATTTCTTCTATAAACGCGGGCTGGAAAAGCTCGACAAAAACAACCTGCCGGATGCCATGGCATATTACGGCAGGGCGCTCAAATGCGATCCGGAAAACAGGGAGATCCGCATCGCCATGGCGCAGGTTCTTACGGAGATGAACCGCTTTGAGGAATCCAACCGCGTTCTGTTCGCGCTCACGCGCGGCGGCGCGGATGCGGAGGCGGATCCAGAATGCTACTTCGGCATGGGCTGTAATTTCGTGGGCCTGTATGATTACGGGCATGCCAGGGATTCCTTTGAACGATACCTGGAACTTGAACCGGATGGCGCGTTCCTGTACGATGCATACGATATGCTTGACGCGTTGGACGATGCAGAGTTTGAGGAGCATGGCGACGGGCTTGTTGCGCTTTCGAGGGAGGACAGGGCCTACGACCTTGCGGATGAAGGGCGCGGCCTTTTGGAACAGGATCGCTATGAGGAGGCCGTCGAGGCCCTTCAGCATGCGCTCACGCTTGCGCCGAAGCTTGCATATGCACGCAACAACCTTTCCCTTGCTTATTTTTGCATGCGGGACAACAAGCGTGCAGCGGCGGAGGCACGCGCCGTGCTGCGGGAGGATCCGAAGAACGTGCAGGCGATGTGCAATCTTTCCATGATTCTGCATACGGCGCATGATGATGAAGGGGCAAACCGTATGGCGGATGCGCTTTTGCAGGAGGAAACGGAGGACCCGGAGGAGCTCAATCGCATGGCGCTTGTGCTGATGGACCTTGACCGCTTCGAGCAGGCATATGAAGTGATGCAGCGCCTTGTGCGCTATTATCCATATGAAACGGGAGCGGTGCACCGCTTGGGCGTATGCGCTTATGAAACGGGGCGTTACCGGGAAGCGACGGAATGCTATGATAAGCTTCTTAAAATCAATGCGGGGGATACGGTGGCGCGGTATTACCGCGGGCTTTGCCGCGCAGCGCAGACGGGCGGCGCGCCCCATGGGCGAAAGCGGAAGTTCCTGTTCAACTATCAAGTGCCGGTGGATGAAATGCTTGCGCGCGTGAACCGGCTGAACGCGATCCTGAGTCTGCCACAGGAGGAACTCGATGCGCGCTGGCGCGAGGATGACGAGCTGAAGAACCTGATTGAATGGGGATTCAGCATGCAGGAGGAAGGCATCAAGCATGCGCTGCTTTCGCTTGTTGCATCCTTTGCCGATGCGCAGGCGGAGGCGATGCTGCGCGAGTTTGCGCTGCGCATGGATCAGCCGGACCGTCTCAAGCAGGAGGCGTTCGCCATGCTTGCGCAGATGGGGGCGGAAGGCCCGTTTGTCGGCTACATCGGCGGCAAGCTTGTGGAAAGCAGCATCAGCTTTGCAAAGGGGTTCCCCGCCAACCTGCCCAAAGCGTATGGCGAGGTGATAACGACCTGCATCGGCGAAATGTACGGCAGGCGACCGGAAAATGTGCTGATTGCCGCCGTAACGCTCTGGGCGGAGTATGTAACGCCGCTTTCCGGGCAATATCCGCGCCTGAACCGGCATCAGACCATGGCTATGGCAGCGGCGCTCGAGTACCTTGCCTGCCGGGAATGCGGCGAAAAAACGGCGCGTGCGGATGTTTGCGCACAATATGGCGTTTCGGCGCTGCGCTTCAACAACGCGCTTTCAAAGCTGATGAAACCGAAGGAGAAAGCATGAGACTGATCGCAACGTGTAAATTGGGGCTGGAATCGCTTGTGGCCGCCGAGCTCAAGCGCATTGAGATCGAGCCGGAAGCCGTTGCGGATGCGCGGGTTACGTTTCGGGGAGATTTTTCCGCCATGGCGCGCGCGTGCCTTTGGCTGCGCACGGCGGAGCGCGTGCTGCTGGAAGTCGGCGCGTTCGAGGCGAAAACATTTGACGCGCTGTTCGAAGGGGTGAAGGCGCTGCCATGGAAGCAGTACCTCGCGCGGGATACCTTTATTCACGTGAATGGCAAAAGCGCGAAAAGCACGCTGTTTTCCGTTTCCGACTGCCAGAGCATCACGAAAAAGGCAATCGTGGAAAACCTGCGAGCAGCTTACCGCACGGAAACCCTGCCCGAAACGGGGAAAGAGGTCATCGTGGAGGTCGGAATCCTGAAGGATTGGGTGACGCTTGCGCTCGACCCTTGCGGCGCGGGGCTTTCCCGGCGCGGCTATCGCACGTTCAACGTTGCCGCCCCCATTTCGGAAACACTTGGCGCGGCAATCGTGCTGCTTTCACGGTATGTGCCGGAGCAGCCGTTTATCGATCCGATGTGCGGCAGCGGAACCATGCCAATTGAGGCTGCGATGATTGCGGGCAACCGGGCGCCCGGGCTTAACCGTGCTTTTGCGGCGGAAGAATGGCCGTTTTTGCCTGAAAACACATTCGCCCTCGCACGTGAGGAAGCGTGCGATGCAGCCACAAACCCCAAGGTGGATATTCTCGGCTCGGACATCGATGCGCATTCCATTGATCTTTGCAAAAAGCATGCCAAGAAGGCAGGAATCTTGGTGAACTGGGCGGTGCGCCCCGTGCGCGCGCTTGCGAGCGACAAGGTGGGCGGCGTGCTTGTTTGCAATCCGCCTTATGGTGAGCGCATGTTCAAAAAAAGCGAGGCAGAACGCCTGTATCGCGAGATGCGCACGGCGTTTGATGCACTTTCCGGCTGGCGAAAGAGCATCATCACCGCATACCCGGAGTTCGAGCGCGTATACGGCCGCCGTGCGGAGAAGCGGCGTAAGCTGTCAAACGGCGGCATGCCCTGCACGCTGTACCAGTATTTTCGGTAAAGAGAGGGTGCGGAGGAGGTATGAAACGCGATGAAGTATACGTTTGAAATTACCGTTGCGGGGTGTAACACCAATTGCAGGCATTGCTATGTGAGCGGCGGCCCCGGACCGTACATGCCGCTTGCAACATACCGCGCGTGCCTTGAAAAGCTCGCGCCCGCGCTCGAACAGCTGGAGGGAAGCGTTTCCATCACGCCTGGGCATGAGCCATTCAACCATCCGGAAGCACCCGCCCTTATGCGCATGACGCATGTGCTTGCGCCCAAGTATTATCCGGGTGAGGATTCCGACTGGCCCACGACGGGGATCGCGCTGAAAAGCCGGGAGGACCGGGCGGAAGTATTTGCGCTGCTGCGGGAATTCGGCGCAAAGCACCTGATGCTGACACTGCATGGCACAGAAGCATGCCACAATGAGATTGTGCGCAACCCGCACGGGTTTGAGGGGATTTCCACGATGGCGGATATGCTGTACAGAGAAGGAATGGACGCAACGTTCAATCTGATGCTGAACCGCAGCATGATCGAGGATTGGGATGCGGTCTGCTGTTTTTTGGAAGAAAAGCGTTGTGCGCATGCGTATTTGACCATTCCGGCCTATCTCCCGGTCGAACGGCTGCGTGCGTTTCAGAGCTGCCGCGCTACCTATGACGACTGCATGTGCCTTCGCGGCAGGCTCGGCTACTTTGGAATTGACGAAGCGCGGTTTTTCCAGAAGGTTGAGAGGTTCAACGAAGCCGCCATACGGGAGCGTGCTTTGCGGGAGGGCTGGGATTATGCTGCATGCGAGCAGAAAAAGCCGGACTGGGCATTTTTCCATATTACACAAAACTTGGAGTTCTATTACGGCAACGCGGGGATGCATACAAAGCGCCTCGGAAATATTGCAGCGATGACGAGTGAGGATATTTACCGGGCGGTTTTGCAGCAGCGCGCAAATTATGATTATTCCGCCTATTATGACCTTCCAACGCTGCCGCCAATCCAAACGATACTCGCGCTAAATCCGCTGCGGGAAAACTACGTTTACCCCGATGCGGAAGGATGTTTGTATCGTTGGCTCGACCAAATGGGCATTGAAAACATCCTGATATGAAATGCGCTTTTAGAGTCAAATTCATAAAAAACGCTTTACAAATCGCGGGGGATACAGTATAATAACTTCTGCGCGAATGCGTGGGGCTTTCGCTCGGAATACCAAAGCGGACAGCCAATTTATGAACCGGGGCTTTAGCTCAGCTGGCTAGAGTGCCACACTGGCAGTGTGGAAGTCAGGGGTTCGAATCCCCTAAGCTCCACCAGTGAAAAACGCCTGAATCTATAAGGATTCGGGCGTTTTTATATATCCGAAGTACACGCAAAAGTACACGATTACAGAATTTTGGAGAAAACACCTTCCACAATGTTCGCTGCATTTTCAACGTCACCCTCTTCTGCTGAGAAAAAACAGTACAACATTTTAACATATCGCCTTTCACCTGCGGCGGGGAAGCCGGATGGCTGTGGGCTGCGCCCGGGAAGAAAATGAGCATTTTTGTAATTGCCATATCACAGCGAAGCATATTGGACGATATATTGTATATTTGAACCAATAATCACATACAATTATTGTCTATAATTGACTTTGTGTAAATGAACAACGCGCAATGACATATACATATCCATGGATACACTTACAATTCTGACAAGATCTACAGGAGGATGACCAATGGATTCCAAAATGCTACGGTACGTCCTGAAACGGTCGCTGTTGGCGGTGTTCACAATCATTTTGATCATAACAATAACTTTTTTTGTTATGCACGCCGTTCCATCCAGCCCGTTCAACAAACAAAAGGCTCTTACAGAATCCGTTAAAAAAGCGTTGGAAGCAAAATATGGATTGGATAAGCCCTTGGGCCAGCAATATGTGCAGTATTTGGGCAATGTGCTCAAACTGGACTTTGGCGATTCCATAAACTTTAGAGGCAGGTCTGTGATGTCGCTCGTGGGGGAAGGCTTTAAGACCAGCGGAAAAATTGGCTTGATCGCAGCGATGCTTGCCATTGTCACGGGCGTGGTGCTGGGCGCACTCGCGGCCATTAAGAGGGACACCACACTGGATAAAACAATACTGGTTCTGACCACCGCATCAGTTTCACTACCGAACTTTGTGGTGGCCATAATTTTATTGTGGGCGTTCGGCGTCTGGTGGGCCATCCTGCCAACCCGGGGCACCGACCCGGGGGGACTAATCATGCCGGTATTGGCGCTGATGCTGTATCCCTCCGCATATATTACAAGGCTCACCCGCTCCAGCATGCTGGATGTGCTTGGCCAGGATTATATCCGCACCGCCCGGGCAAAGGGCGTCCATCAGAAGAAAGTGCTCTTCAAACATGCCCTCAAAAATGCTCTCACCCCCGTGGTCACCTATGCAGGCCCCATGATTGCTTACATCGTTACCGGCAGCTTCGTGGTGGAGCAGATATTCTCCGTGCCGGGGCTGGGCAAGTACTTTGTCAGCAGCATCCAAAGTTCGGATTATCCCATGATTATGGGCACCACCATATTCCTTTCGCTTATCATGATTTTTATGACATTTATCAGTGATGTAATATATAAAATTCTCGATAAGCGCATCGACTTTGAGTAAAGGGGGGAGAATATGGAAATCAAAAATGAACTCCCGAAGAAATCGCCGCTGAGCATGCAGATGGATTTAAGCAAGTTCGAGCTTGCCACTGCGGATGAAAAACGCCAACAGGACCGCATGCGGGAAAGCACCACCTTTTTTAAGGATGGTATCCGCAAGCTGAAAAAGGATAAGATTTCCATTTCATGCCTTGTGGTATTGGCAATCATAATGATAATCGCCTTCGGTGTGCCTTCCTTTTATCCTTATGACTACGCCACCACCAGCGCCGGCAAGAACAGCATAACCACCAACTATCTGGCCCCGTTCCAATACAGCCCGGCCGAGCAGGCTATCATCGACAGCGGCGGGCATGTGTTCCCCCACATTCTGGGGACGGATGAGCTGGGCCGGGATTACGCCGCCCGCGTCATTTTCGGCACGCGCATTTCGTTGCTGGTGGGCATCATCGCCGCAGCCATCGTGGTGATCATCGGCGTGATATACGGCGCCGTCTCCGGCTATTTCGGCGGCAAGGTTGACCTTGTGATGATGCGCATAGTGGACATCATCTATTCCCTTCCGGATATGCTGGTGATTATCCTCCTTTCCGTCTCCATCAAGGATGTGCTGACAAACGGGCCTTTGGCGGGTTCGGCGGTAGCAAAGCTTGGCAGCGGCATGGTGAGCATCTTCGTTGTGTTTGGCCTGCTTTATTGGGTGGGCATGGCGCGGCTGGTCCGCGGCCAGGTGCTCTCCATTAAAAAGCAGGAATTTGTTTTGGCGGCGCAGGCCATCGGCGCAAAGCCCAGCCGCATAATCCGCAAGCACATGCTGCCAAACTGCATCTCCGTCATCTTCATTTCCGCAGCATTGCAGATCCCATCCGCCATCTTTACGGAAAGCTTCCTGAGCTTTTTGGGCCTGGGCGTTTCAATCCCCATGCCGAGCCTGGGTTCCCTTGCGGCGGACGCCCGCAGCCAGATGATTATCCGGCCCTATCTGCTTATCGTGCCGGCGCTGGCGATCTTCCTGATTATCCTGTCGCTGAACCTGTTGGGCAACGGCCTCAGGGATGCCTTCGATCCCAAGCTGAAGGAGGAATAATATGAGCCTGCTGAAAGTTCGTAACCTTCGCACATCCTTCTTTACCGATGCCGGCGAAGTCAAAGCCGTGAACGATACCTCCTTTGATGTGGAGCCCGGCCAGGTGCTGGGCATCGTGGGAGAATCCGGTTCCGGCAAGAGCGTGACTGCTTATAGCATCATGCAGATCCTGTCCCATCCCGGCCGCATCGTATCCGGCAGCATCAAGCTGCGGGGCCGGGAGCTGGTGGGCTGCGATGAAAAGACCATCAGCTCGATTCGGGGCAATGTAATCAGCATGATTTTTCAGGACCCCATGACAAGCCTTAACCCGGTCTTTACCATCGGCAACCAGTTGGAGGAGGCAATTTTGCTCCATACAGGCCGCACCAAGGAGGAGGCCGCAGCAAGAGCCGTTGAAATGCTGGAGCTTGTGGGCATCAACGAGCCGGAAAAGCGCGTGAAGCAATATCCCCATGAGCTTTCCGGCGGCATGCGCCAGCGCGTGATGATCGCCATGGCCCTTGCCTGCGAGCCGGATATCCTCATTGCGGATGAACCCACCACCGCGCTTGATGTGACCATTCAGGCTCAGATCCTGGAGCTGATGAAGGATTTGCAGAAAAAGCTTGGCATGGCCATCATCCTCATTACCCATGACTTGGGTGTGGTTGCCGGAATGTGCGATGAGATCATCGTAATGTATGCCGGCAGAATCGTGGAGCGGGGCACCGTGGATATGATTTTCTATGCGCCCAAGCATGAATACACCAAAGGCCTTTTGCGCTCCATCCCAAATTCTTCCGTACAGAAGGAAAGGCTTAAGCCGATTTCCGGGTCGCCTGTGGATTTGCTGAGCATGCCCGATGGCTGCGCTTTTGCGCCCCGGTGTGACAATGCCATGAAAATTTGCTTAAGCCAGGTGCCTGAGGGGATGGAGGTGGAGCCGGGCCACATCTCGGCCTGTTGGCTCAACGTGCTGGAGGCAATCAAACGGGGCGACAACGCGACAGCGGGGGAAACGCAAACGCCCGCCAAGGAGGAATAACATGGAAAAGTGCAGCGATACCATTCTGGAGGTCAAAGACCTCAAGCAGTATTTTAATGTTACCACAGGCTTCCTGAAATCCAAGCCGCTCAAGGCGGTGGATGGCGTGACTTTCTCCATTAAGCGCGGCGAAACTCTGGGCCTTGTGGGAGAATCAGGCTGCGGAAAGACCACCGTGGGCCGCACGATTTTGCACCTCTATCCTCCCACGGGTGGAGACATCACCTTCAACGGGATCAATATCAAAACCAAGCAGCAGGTGCGCGAAATGCGCCGGCGGGCGCAGATTGTGTTTCAGGACCCCTATTCAAGCCTGAATCCCCGCATGACTGTGGGAGACATTATCGCAGAGCCGCTGGATGTGAACAACCTTTGCAGCACCAAGGCCGAGAGGGCTGCCCGCGTTAAGGAACTGATGGATGCGGTGGATCTTTCCAGCGAACACGCCACCCGCTATGCCCATGAGTTTTCCGGCGGCCAGCGTCAGCGCATCGGCATTGCCAGAGCTTTGGCTGTAAATCCGGAATTTATCGTTTGTGATGAGCCTGTCTCGGCGCTGGACGTATCCATCCAGGCTCAGGTGATAAATATGTTTGAAGATCTCCAAAAGGAGAGGGGGCTCACATATCTTTTCATCGCCCATGACCTTTCCATTGTGGAGCACATTTCAAACCGCATTGCGGTTATGTATCTGGGCAGAATCGTGGAAATAGCCAATGCCTCGGAGTTTTCCACCAACCCCATGCATCCTTACACCATCTCGCTGCTTTCCGCCGTGCCTATGGCGGATCCCAACCGCGAACGCCAGCGCAAGCGAATCATCCTGGAAGGGGATGTGCCAAGCCCCTTAAACCTGCCCTCCGGTTGCTCCTTCCGCCCCCGCTGCCGTTTTGCCGGCGAGCGCTGCGCACAGGAGGCCCCTCCCTTGGAGGACCGTGGCGGCGAGCATCTTGTGGCATGCTGGAATAAGTGAAATTATGATTCATAGCGCTATATAGTGTGCGTATCGTTGAACAAAGGTTTTTTGGCGCAGGACGCCTTTAAACAAATAAACAAGGAGGGAATCAACTCATGAAGAAACTGTTTTCATTGCTGTTGGCCGTTCTCATGCTGTCGGCATGCTTGGTCGGCTGTGTACAAAGCGGCAACACGCCCGGAAACAATTCCGAAACCACGCCCGGAGGCGATCCCGGAACCACGCCCGGGGAACCTGCCGGTGGAGTGGCGCAGGAGCTGACGGTCTGCACCGGACCCGATCCTGAGACCATCGACCCTGCCCTCAATTCTTCCGTGGATGGCGCAATCATGCTGTCCAATGCCTTCTCCGGCCTCTATCAGTGGCACACCAATGAGGACGGCACGCAGACCATCATCGCAGACTGCGCACAGGAGGTTGTTGAGCCCACCCAGCTTGATGATGGCACCTATCAGTATGTGATCACCCTGAAGGAAGGCCTTAAATGGAGCGATGGCACTGAACTGAAGGCTTCTGACTTCACCTATTCCTGGAACCGCGCTGTGGACCCCAACACCCTGTCCGACTATCAGTATATCTTCGATGTAATCGCAGGCTATAGTGATACTACCCCCGAGCTGGCAATTGAGGCCGATGATGCCGCCCGCACCATCACCATCGTGACCAGTGCGCTGTGCCCTTACTTCAACCAGCTGATGGCATTCCCCACCTATTTCCCGGTTCGCAAGGACATCGTGGAAGCCAACCCCGATGGCTGGACCTTCTCTGCTGATACCTATGTGAGCAACGGCGCATTCAAGATGGCAGAGTGGACCGTGGGCGACAAGATCGTCTTTGTGCGCAATGAAAATTACTGGAATGCCGCCAATGTGAAGCTGGATAAGCTCACCTTCGCCCTTTCCAGCGATGACGACGCAATCTTTGCCAACTTCGAGAACGGAACGTATCAGTATACCACCAGGGTTCCCATCAGCCAGATCCCCGTTTTGAAGAATGATCCGAACCGCATGAATGTGGATTTCTTCATTGGTGACTACAGCGGCACTTACTTCCTTCAGTTCAACGTGGAGCAGAGCTTCAAGCCCGGCATCGGCAACGTCAGCGATGACCCCGCCGCTTGGACCGACTGGACCCCCGCTCAGAATGCGGAAGTGCGTCATGCACTGGGCTTGCTGATTGACAGGAACTACATTGTGGATTCCATCACCCAGGGCGGCCAGCTGCCCGCATATGGCTTTGTTCCTGCAGGCATGGACGATGGCACCGGTACCGAGTTCCGTGCCAAGGCCGAAAAATGGTGGAGCGTGGATCCTGCCGACAAGGAAGCCAACATCGCTGAGGCGCTGGATATCCTGAAGAAGTATTACACCTTTGATGAGGCTACCGGCACCTTTACCGACTTCCCCGTGTTTGAATACAGCGTCAACCCCACCAGCGGTAACCTTGCAATGTGCGCTGCCATTCAGGATATGTGGGATGACTATGGCATCACCGTCTCTGTTGACCAGCGCGACTGGGCCGTGATACAGACTGCTCTTTCAAATGGCGATTTTACCATGAGCCGCCTTGGCTGGATTGCAGACTATATCGACTCCATCACTTTCCTTGAAATCTATGTGGCCGCTTCCGGCAACAACCATCCCCGCCTCGGCAAGGATGGCGCTGTTGGCAGCGCAGCGGTTTACGGCAATGGATCGCAGACCTGGAACGAGGCTTATGAGCAACTGATTACCACCATCAAGACCTCCAGCGATATGCAGGCTCGTGCGGACGCTATGTACCAGGCAGAAAAGGCCCTGATGGACACCTACGCGGTGATTCCCATCTATTATTACACCAACCCCTACTTAGCCAAGACCAATGTGAAGGATTTCCTCTATTCGCCCCTTGGTTTTGTCTACTTCCGCACCGCTTATATCGAAGGCTGATAAGCTATAAGCGTTTCCATGAGGTGAGGGCCGGTTTTACCGGCCCTCAATCCGTCAAAAAAGCTCTTATATGAGGGAGTTTACCACGTTTCGAAGTGGACGCGGTTTTCTTCGTAAATGCAGGGCCTTGGCTTGGGTTCGCCGTCAGGGTAACCCAAGGCGATTATTGAGTGCGGAACGATATGTTCCGGCAAATCAAAAAGAGCGGACTGATTCTTTACGCGTTCCATCTGCGGCCAGGTACCCAACCATACGCTGCCGATGTTCATGGCTTGAGCAGCGATGCAAATGTTTTCTGCCGCTATGGCGCAGTCGATGATCCAATACTCCGGGGCCTTTGAAAAGGTACGGAGCAGATCGCCGCAAATCAAGATTCCAGCGGCAGCCTGCTTTAAAGGATCTGCTGGCTTGCCGTTTCCTGCAGCCATGCGCTGCAGCATGTCTCTATCTGTTACGACAATAAAAGACCAGTCCCGGCAGTTCATGCAACTTGGTGCGCTCATAGCCGCTGTAAGCAATTGCTTAATTTCGCCTGTTGAAAGCGGTTGAGATGTGTATTGCCGAATGCTTCTTCTGTTTAAAATAGCGTCCATTGCCTGTTGGTTCATATTATTATCCACCCCCTTCGCTTGGTAGTATAGCATTGAGAAAAGGAAAATGGAATATAATAATATAGGGTTTATCATGAAAATCCACATTGACAAGCTCATCTCCATATGCTATATATGCAATATATGTTATATATGTTTATATTATAGCTTTTGGAGAGATGCATGATTCGGGTTTTAAATCAGATGGACTATGAACATATTTTGTACCCCACCTCGCTGGAGCAGGGAACAGCGCCTCGAGAGCCGTATCCCTCTGTGGCAAAGGCGGGATGCGGGTTGATTTGCGCTTGCATGTTGGTGAGCGCCCTTACGGAAAAAGAGCTGGAGCCTGAGGAAGCGGTGCGCATTTCTGTAGAAGCAGGAGCAAATCATTTTGGTACGGATATGCAGCTGTTTTCGGCGAAAATAGCGGAACTGTACAATTTAAACCTGTCTGTTGGAACAGAACAGGCAGAACTGCTGGAGGGATTGCATGCAGGTGCAGCCGCGATTCTCCATGCGGGAAAACCCCAGGGGCTATTTTCTGATGGAGGGCACTTTGTTCTGGCAGCAGCGGCGAAGGAGGAGGATATTTATGTGTTGGATCCTTCTTTTCGGCAGGAAAAGTATGATAAGCCGTATAGGCGCGGGCTTTTTCACATGGCTCCTCCCTATGTAGTTGTTCCAATTGAGGTGGCCATGGAGCAGATAAGCTACAGAACTCCTTCGTGGTACCTGTTTCAAAAAGCATAAAGTATAATGAACTTGACTTATATTATAATATATTTAAACATTACTTATATGATGGCCTACTGATCTTAAAGGGGCCATCTTTCTTTTGCGAATCTTTAAAAATACCTATTGACAATATGACATAATAAGACATATAATGACCTCAATCCTTTCTTTCATTAATTTTACCAGCATGGAGGATAAATCATGGGGATCAGTGGACTTGAATTTGCACGGATGTGCGATGCAACTTTAACTGGCGCAACAGCCACCCATCAGGAGATGGTGGACATGGTGGAGATTGCGAAAAAATATCATTTCTATTCCGTAATCGGGCAGCGGTGCTACTTGGATGAAATGGTGGAGGGGCTTAAGGGAACCGATGTATTGGTAGGGGCCGGGTGCAGCAACATAACCGGTGCAGACCCGGCTGAAGTCAAAGCCAACTTCGCAAAATGGCATTTGTCCCACGGCGCTCAGGAAATTGAGAACATTATGAATATAAGCGCTTTTAAGTCCGGGTTGGACAAGATGGTGGTTCATGATGTGAGAGCCGTTCGGGACGCTATTGGCCCCGATATAGTGTATAAATGCATTCTTGAAGTCTGCTATCTGGACGATGACGAAATTCGTCATGCATGTGATCTGCTGATTGAAGGCGGTGTGGACTATGTAAAGACTTCCACGGGCAAAGCTGGCCCGGCTACGCTGCATCATGTAGAAGTTATGGCGCAGGCGTGCAAAGGAAGGGCCAAAATCAAAGCTGCCGGCGGCATCCGCACCGTTGAGACTGTGGAAAGGATGCTCGACCTGGGGGTAGAACGCTTCGGCGTTGGCCTGGAGAGCGCAGTTAAGATCATTGAGGAAGCAAACGCAAAGTAAGTAACCCGATGGAGGCATCCATGGCCAAGTTCTTATTGACTCACGATCTGGGAACTTCCTCTGATAAGGCAACACTGTACGCTTTGAATGGGGAACTGGTAGCCCATAGCGAGCAAAGCTACCCCGTGCATTATGCGCAGGGCGGTCTCTGCGCCGAGCAGGATGCGGAGGATTGGTGGCAGGCCTTCTGCACGAATAACCGGATATTGCTGCAAGGACGTGATCCAAAGAAAGTGGCAGCGGTAGCCGTATCCGGCCAGATGATGGCTTGCCTGCCTGTGGACAAGGAAGGCAAGCCTCTCAGGCGCTGCATGATCTGGGCGGATGGAAGAGCTAAGGAAGAATATGGATATATCGCTTCCAAGGTGGGAGAAAGGGAGTTCTATTCCATTACAGGAAACAATCCCAGCGCGAATTATACAGCTCCCAAAATACTGTATCTGAAGAAGCACGAGCCCCATGTATTTGAGGCGGCGCACAAGTATTTACAACCAAAAGATTATATCAACTTTCGCCTGACCGGCCGCTATTTGACAGATGCCTCAGATGCAGGCCATACGCACCTTTATGACATTTTTCACGGCCAGTGGTCCGATACGCTTCTGCGTGCAGTAGGGCTGCCGCGCGAAAAGCTTCCGGATGTGGTTTGGGCAGGGACTCCTATTGGCGGTGTTCTTAGCACTGCCGCCAGCCAGTGCGGGCTTTCCTCCGGTACGCTTGTCGTGCAGGGGGCCGGGGACGGACGGGCAGCAATGCTGGGGGCGGGTATCCTTGAAAAAGGAGAAGCTTACGTTTGCCTTGGAACCTCCAGCTGGCTTTCGGCAGCAACCGACAAGCTGAATATGGAGCCGGACAGTGGGCTGTACAAAGGGCTATCCTTAAAGAAAGGCTACTATATCAACGGCGGCACCATGCAGGCAGGCGGGTTGAGCTACGATTGGTACGTCAAGAACCTCTGGGGAAACGATTCCACAGAAAATGAGGCAAAAGCGCCATACGCGGAGGTGGAAAGGCAGATCCGGGCCTCATCTCCCGGCGCCAACGGCCTCCTGTACATGCCTTACATATTAGGGGAACGCGCCCCTTGGTTTGATACGGAAGTGAAAGGCGCATTCCTGGGATTAAAGGCCACGCACACGAAAGCGGATTTAAGCCGCAGCATAATGGAAGGTGTAGCGCTTCACTTGGGAATTATTCTGGAGCGGATCGAAAAGCTCGATAAGGTGGATTCCGTTCGTATAGTGGGCGGGGGAGCAAAGAGCTTAGTTTGGCAACAGATCTTGGCAGATGTGTTCCAGAAACCTATCGTAAAGACCAATGTGGATCTGAACGCAGGCAGTTTGGGAACCGCTGTTTTAGCAGGCGTAGGCGCGGGGCTGTTTCCCGACATATCCGTTGTAAAGAGCTTTCACAAGGTAGAAACCGTCAGCGAGCCTGCCCCGGAATTGGGAGAAAAATATGCTGCACTTCGGTCTATCCTGGAAGATGCCTATCATTCCCTTAAAAGCGTAAACAAGAAATTAACAGATTGGGGTGTAATACCCGGAAAGGAACAATGAAAATGGAAGAAGAAGGATTACAGTTCCTGTATCTGTCCGAACCGGATATGCTGGAAGCCGGCGTACTGGATATGAAGCAGTGCGTCAAGACCATCGAGGACATGTTCCGTTTGGCAGGAAAAGGCGATTACATCATGGGAGGGCCGAAAAGAGACTCCCATGGAATTATGCTTTGGTATCCGGATGAGCCGGCGTTTGAAGGTATGCCCAAAGCTGGGCCGGATCGCCGCTATATGGTTATGCCCGCTTATTTGGGCGGACGCTTTCATGTGACCGGACAGAAATGGTATGGTTCTAATGTTGAAAACATCAAAAAGGGTTTGCCCCGCTCCATCCTGATGTTCTCCCTGAACGATGCGGACACCGGCGCGCCTATGGCGATTATGTCTGCAAATTTGCTCTCCGCTGCCCGGACCGGGGCTGTGCCTGGGGTTGCAGCCAAGTACCTTAAGAGTGCAACAGCTGAGAATATTGCCGTGATTGGATGCGGCGTTATTAACCATGCTTGCATCATGGCCATTGCTGAGGGCATGGGACGGGTCAGCAAGGTGTACCTGTATGACATCAACCGGGATAGGGCACTGTCTTTCCAACAGGATATGGAGAAGGAATTGAACGCAGAGTATGTGGTTTGCGACACATTGGAAGATGTACTGAAGAATGCAGATGTGATCAGTGTAGCTACTGCCGGAAAGGTGAAAGTGCATATCACGCCTGAAATGCTGAAACCTGGCGCGCTGCTGACCATTACCGGCACTGCTGATCTGCCCAAGGAAATGTATCTGAAGAACCGGGTAGCCGTAGACAACTGGCAGATGCATTTGGACTATCTCGAAGAAGGTAAGATGTGCTACCAAGGCATAGAAGGCATCCGGGATTGGGCCTCTTCGTATGACATGCTGATGCTGTATGAGCAGGGCCTTTTGAAAGAGGATAACATTGTAAGCCTTGGAGAAGTTGTTGCTGGAACTGCTTTGCCTCGCAAAAACGAGGAAGATAAACTGTTGCTTGTTGTAGGGGGACTCCCCATCGAAGACGTAGCCTGGGGCTATGACCTTTACAACAATGCCCTTGAAAAAGGGTTGGGACAAAAGCTGAAGATCTGGGACAAACCCCATTGGCACTGAAAAGGAGGAATTAAAAAATGGACCGTCTGATTCTGGAGGACATGATTTGGCCGGAAGTGGCTGAAGTGCTGCCTGAGATCAAGGTAGCTCTTATCCCGGTAGGTTCCTGTGAACAACATGGACCCAACACCACATTTGTGACCGATACCGTAAGGGCCTATCGGATTGCCAAGCTTTTGGCTGGCCGCTGCGGCCATAAAGTGATTTGCTTCCCGCCTATCACCTATGGCATCTCTTCGCACCACATGGATTTCCCTTGCTCTGCGACCCTGCGCGTGAGCACCTTGACTGCCGTGTTGGTTGATACAGCGCTTTCCGCTGTCCATTATGGCATTGATAAGGTTTTATTTGTAAACGCCCACGGGGGAAACAAGCCATGCCTGATGTCTGCTGTGCAGATTTTGAAGCAGGAACATGATGTTACAGCGTTTTGGACTCCGGTTGGATCCGAGCTGTTGGAAGGTGGCATCCAGAAGTACTTCCCTGGCATTCAGCCCGGCAACTTCGGCCATGCATGCGAGATGGAGACGGCGCAATGCATGTATCTGCGGCCGGACATCGTGCGGGAAAAGAGAGAAAAGGGAATCAACCAGACCAGCATTTTCACCGACCGAACTGCATTCGTGCCGGGCGGCGGTCAGGGCGTTTGGAACTGGAAGCACGATGTGACGTTAAATGGCGCATTGGGCGATGCCCGTAAGGCCACTGCTGAAATCGGCGAAGCAATGACCAATGAGGTGCTCGATTATTTGGAACGCCTTGTGGATAAGATCATCGCATACCAACCCACCCCAGAAAAGTTATTTAAATAAGGAGGATTAAACATGAACAGCAAGCGTATTCTCTCCCTGATTCTGGCTGTTGTAATGTCCGCCGCCATTATGGCCGGCTGCGCACAGCAGACCGTTGAGCCCGAAGAAAGCCCTTTTGCCCCGACAGAGACACCTGCTACGACCACTGACGCTCCCGAGCCTGCCCCCAGCGAAGCAGGAGAAGAAGTTTCAAAGACCGGTAAGGGAACTTTGACTTTTGCGCGCACAGAGTCTATCGCTACGCTGAACCCTCACATGTACACCTCTGACATCGAGAGCTGCTGCATTGAATACACCGGCGCTGCGCTGTATGGTTACTTTTACAATGAGGATAAAACCGGCGTTTCTCTGCGCGCTTGTCTGGCTGACGGAGAGCCCGTGAAGATGAACGACGACGGCACCGTCTGGCAGATCAAGGTTAACCCGGATGCTTGCTGGGCCAACGGTGAAGCCATCAACGCTGATACCTTTATGTATTCTTTCAAGATGCTGCTGGATCCCAAACTGGTCAACGGCCGCGGCGGCGCATTCGCGGAAGATTACATTAAGATCCTTAATGCAAAGGCTTATTATACGCAGACCGAAGTTGACGGCGCTGTCCCCACTTGGGAAGATGTCGGCATCAAGAAGGTGGATGATATGACTTTGGAGATAACTACCTCCATCGCACAGGATGCCACCGAAGTTATGAGCCACTTTGCTTATGCATGGACCGTTCCCGTATACGAGGAAATGTATGAGGCTCTGATGAATGCCGATCGCACCGCTACCACTTATGGTACTGAGATCGACAAGGTTGTCTGCTCCGGCGCTTTCACCTACAATGCATGGGAAAGAGACGCTGAAATCAGCTTTAAGAAAAACCCTGCTTACATCAATCAGGGAATAATCCAGATCGAGAATCTGGTCATGAAGATCATTCCCGACCGCGGAACGCAGCTGCAGATGTTTGAAGCCGGCGAACTCGATTATGTAGAGCTCAATTCGTCCCAGTTTAAGGATTATGAAGAAGACCCCCGCGTGCTCTACTCCCCCAGCATCTATGTGAAATATATGCCCGTTAACGTGAACAATCCCGACACGCCCATCCTCTCCGACGTTAATTTCCGTAAGGCGTTGTTCCTCGCTGTGGATCGCGAGTCCATTGCAAAGCTGCTGAACGCTAAGCCTGCAAATTACCTGCTCTCTACCCGTTTCATCGCGGATGTCACCACCGGCGAATCTTACCGCAACAGCAAGCAGGGAAGCGCCATCCCCGATGATTACTGCGGATATGATCCTGAACAGGCTGTAAAGCTCTTTGAACAGGCTTTAACCGATGCCGGCCAGGACAAAGTCGTTCTGACACTGACCTACAGGAATGACGATGCTGATATGACCGCGATCGCTGAAACACTCCAGAGCAGCTGGCCCTCGATCTTCGGCGCCGACCGCTTCGAACTGATTCTCAATGGTCTGCCCACCAGCCAATCCAATGAGCAGATCCGTGCCGCCAAGACGGACGCTACCTCCTTTGACCTGGGCTTTGCCGGTTGGTCCACCAACGAGCTGGCTCCTTGGAACGGCCTGAAGGTATACGGCAGCGCTTGGGCAAACCGGTACGACACCTTCACTTCCGAGCGTTATGACGAGCTTTGGACTCTGGCCAACAGCAGCGAAGAGCGCTTCGACCACGAGAAGAGATTGGATTATGTAGCTGAAATGGAAAGCATTTGGCTGGACAACGTGTCCGGCATCCCCGTGATCGAGCTCATTGATAAAACTCTGAAGGCTGACCGGGTGCAGCTGGCTGCCGATCAATGGGTAAACCGCGTTGGCTTCGGCTGGATCTATGCTTCCGTGACTGACGCAGACTAGTCTGTTTCCCTGAAGCGCGGGGCCCTCTCTTCTTGAAAGGGGGGAGCCCTGCGCAACATCCGCCCATCCTATGAAAGGAGCCCTCTGCCATGGCTCGTTATGTGCTGCAAAGACTTTTAGCCATGCTCCTCACTTTATTCATTATTGTGACCGTAGCATTTTTGGTTATCCGCCTTATGCCCACCTCCATTTACGATGATCCCACCATATCAGCGGAGGTCCTGGACATGATCCAGGCGAAATACCATCTGGACAGGCCGCTCATTGAACAGTACGGTATTTTTATGAAAAACGTGCTGTTTAAGGGCGATTGGGGCATCTCCATGAAAATCCAGCCCAACGTGCCGGTATTTCAAGTGCTGGGAGGGAAGGTGCCACTGACTTTGTTTATCAACGTGGTATCTTTGCTTGCTTCCATTCCCATAGGCCTGATTTTCGGCGCTATTGCGGCGATTCGAAAAAACACATTAACAGACCACGGGATCTCTCTTTTCGTCATTCTGTTTATTTCGATCCCTTCCTTTATCTATGCCACGCTGCTGCAATACTTTGCAGGCTATAAGTTTGGCTGGTTTCCCATTACTTACACCGTGTCGGATGTAGCAGCTGTTAAGTATCTTTCCCTTTTTCTGCCTACGCTTTCTCTTGCCCTGGATCCCATGGCAAAGGTAGCCAGATATATGAGGGCAGAACTGATCGAGTCCCTTAATTCAGAGTATATCCTGTTGGCCAGAACCAAGGGCTTTACCCGGCCCAAGGCCATTTTCCGCCATGCTATCCGGAATTCCTGCATCCCGGTGCTCAACATCATTGTGCCCATGTTTGCAAATGTGCTTGGCGGTTCCCTTGTTGTAGAAAACATTTTTGCTATCCCCGGAATGGGTAGCCTTATGATAAAATCCATTAACGCCAACGACCACTATCTGACCATCGCTATTTTGCTGATCTACTCGTTGGTGTCCTTGATGACTGTGCTGATCGTTGATTTGCTCTATGCAGTGATCGACCCCAGAGTCCGTATGGGAGGAAAGAAACAATGAGGACTTTTGAACATGCAGCCCCGGAGTATTCCTCTCTGCAAAAGGAAGATTTTAAGCTCCATGAGCGGGATGATGCCATCCATGATGCAAAATTTGAGACAAAGTCCGTTGGCTTCTTTAAGGATGCCATGTTGCGGTTCGGCAAAAATACGGCATCCATCATTGCCTTTATAATCATTTGCATCATTGCTTTTTTCTCAATCCTGGGGCCAATGATGAATGAGTATGGGTACAACGATCAGGATTTGAACCGAGCGAACCTGCCTGCCCGCATTCCGGGCTGTGAGAAAATCAACCTGCTGAATGGCTCAACTGTGCTGAAAAACCGCCGGAAGGACAACCTGACGGACACCGAGAAATATCCCGAAGGGTGCATATTGGAGATTACCAATGAGTCGGTTGTCAACGGTGTAAAAATGTGCGATGTCCGCATAGACACCTATATTTATTCCGGCTATGGGGATGATTATTTCTGGTTTGGTACGGACTATCTTGGGCGCGATCTTTGGACACGCGTGTGGCGCGGATGCCGCATATCCTTGATTATCGCATTTGCTGCGGTTCTGACAAACGTGGGCTTTGGCGTAATCTATGGTTCCATTGCCGGCTACTATGGCGGCATGGTGGATATGGTCATGATGCGCATTGCAGAGATCATTCAGGCGTTTCCAAACATCGTTGTGATGACGTTGTTCATTATGTATTTCGGCAACGGCCTGTTCGCTATCATCATGGCGCTTGTTGTGCGGGACTGGGTGGGAACCGCTACGTTGATCCGCGCTCAGTTTTACCGTTTTAAGGATAGCGAATACGTGCTGGCGGCCCGCACTTTGGGCACAAAGGACCGCACGCTGATTTTCCGCCACATCCTTCCCAATGCAATCGGCCCCATTGTGACCAGAACGATGATCGCTATCCCCAGCGCAATCTTCGCCGAAAGCTTTTTGGCGTATATCGGATTGGGGATTCGGGCGCCGGAAGCTTCCCTGGGCGTTCTCTTAAGCCATGCGCAGACAGTTTTGCTGCAGTATCCCTATCAAACGGTTTTCCCGGCAGCGCTCATCTCCGTGCTGATGATTTCCTTTAACCTTTTCGGCAACGGGTTGAGAGACGCCTTTGATCCCACGCAGCGCGGCACCTAAGGAGGTTTGTATGAAAGAGCAAAATCCTATTCTTCAAGTGAAAGACTTGACTGTGAGCTTTAATGCTTTTGCGGGAAAGGTGCAGGCAGTCAGAGGTGTCAACTTTGATCTGAACAAGGGGGAGACGCTTTGCATTGTTGGCGAGTCGGGTTCCGGGAAGTCTGTTACCAATAAAGCCATCATGGGGATTCTTTCTAAAAATGCAGTCATTGAGCGGGGAGAAATCCTGTATGACGGCATGGATCTGACCAAGCTGACGGAGAAACAGTTCTGCCAGATCCGCGGCAAGCGCATCGCCATGGTGTTCCAGGATCCGCTTTCTGCCCTGAACCCCATTATGAAGGTGGGAAAGCAGATTACGGAAACTTTGCGCATCCACCAGAATTTAAGCCACGAGGAGGCCAGGAAAAGTGCCATCGAGCTTATGGGTGCTGTGGGCATTCCGGAGCCTGAAAAGCGGTTTAACCAGTATCCTTTTCAGTTTTCCGGCGGTATGCGTCAACGCATCGTTATCGTTATTGCATTGGCCTGCAACCCGGAGATTTTGATTTGCGACGAGCCCACCACAGCGCTGGATGTGACGATCCAATCCAAGATTCTGGATCTTATTAAAACCCTGAAAAAACAGCGAGATCTTTCCGTTATCTTCATTACGCATAACATGGGTGTGGTGGCGAACATGGCGGATAGAATCTGCGTTATGTACGCTGGTAAGATCGTGGAATTTGGCACTAGCGATGACATCTTTTATCATCCCGCCCATCCGTATACCTGGGCTTTGCTGTCTGCAATGCCTGACAGCGAGAGCAGGGAGAGGCTTTTTTCAATCCCGGGTGCGCCGCCCAACATGCTTATGCCTCCCAAAGGTGATGCGTTTGCGCCTCGAAACCTGTACGCGCTGGATATCGACTTTAAGGAAGAACCCCCTTTCTTCAGGCTCTCGGATACACACTATGCTGCAACGTGGCTTTTGCATCCCTATGCGCCTAAAGTGGAAATGCCCCAAGAACTGCGCAAACGCATTGAGCGCATGATTGAGGAGGATAAGAAGTATGAACAACAATGAGCATGATATCCTTCTGGATGTAAAGGATTTGCATACGCACTTTACTTCAGGCTACGGCAAAAACAAGGTAACGGTTAAGGCTGTTAACGGAGTCAGCTTTCAGGTTAAAAAGGGAGAAACTTTTGGCTTGGTGGGTGAATCCGGCTGCGGAAAAACTACCTTGGGCCGTACCATCATCCGGCTGTACAACCCCACCTCGGGAGAAGTGGTATTTAACGGAAAAACGATTTCCGGAAAAAAGGATGGGGAACTGCAAAAGTTCCTAACAAGCAATATTGCCATGGTATTTCAAGACCCTATTGCGTCTTTGAATCCCCGCATGACAGTGCAGGAAATCATTGCAGAGGGCCTGAAGATTAAGGGGATTAAGGATGAAGCGGCGGTGCAGAGGATGGTGGAAGAATCCCTCTATCGCGTCGGCCTGCTGCCAGAGCATGCAACCCGCTATCCTCATGAGTTTTCCGGCGGCCAACGCCAACGCATCGGCATTGCCCGAGCCTTGATCGTAAAGCCTACCATGGTCATTGCCGATGAGCCTATTTCCGCCTTGGACGTATCCATTCAGGCCCAGGTAATCAATGTGTTGAACGACCTGAAAAAAGAGATGGGGCTAACCATCCTCTTTATCGCCCATGATCTTTCTGTGGTCAAGTACTTCTCCGATACGATCGGCGTTATGTATCGGGGCAGAATCGTGGAAATGGGTGAAGCGGATAAGGTGTACCGCAACCCGTTACATCCGTATACGAAGTCTCTGATTTCCTCTATCCCGCTGCCCAACCCGCATGGAGAAAAGCGGAGGGTGCGTATCAGCTATGACCCTTCTCTTTATCACTATGATGCGGCCGAGAAGCTGCAGATGCGGCCGGTAGAAGAAGGGCATAGCATTCTGTGTACCGAAAGTGAATATGCAGGATATTTGGAGCAGGCGAAAGCCTTCAGCTAAGCCTCCCCAGCACGATGGATAAGATCAGGAAAACCAGACCGCAAGCAGCAGGAGCCCAGTTCCTTTTAAGGCCTTTATGCTTCTGCATGTATTCTTCAAAGGTGGCGGGTTTTGCGTCATCCCGCTTGAAGATGCGGCGGAAGCTATAGAAGCTGTATCCCGCCCGGTCAAACAACCCGGATGCGCTTACAACGCAAACCAGGCTGATGAGTACAAGAACGGCGCCGCTCACAAAGCAGCCGTCGGAGAGGCCTGCGAAGAAGTTTCTGGATTGAAAAAGGGTGAAATAGAGCGCCAAAGTCAGGGCCATGCCCCCAATCAGGAAGGGTAGGCTGCGGCGAAGAAAAGGCTTCATTGGTTTACTCCTCTTAGAGATTGTCTCTATTTTACTACAAATTGTACTATGTTACAACAATATAAAATATAACAAGGAGGCATTATGTACGACTTTGATAAAATGACCGATCGCAAAGGCACAAGTTGTTCCAAATGGGACAATATGTCCTCAATGTTTACCGAGAAGGGATTGCTGCCCCTTTGGATCGCCGATATGGATTTCCGCTGCTGTGAAGAAGCAATTGAGGCAATGCGCCAACGAGTCGACCATGGTATCTTTGGATATACCGTTTTGCCCGACAGCTATTTTGAATCCATCGCGGGCTGGATGCAACGCCGACATAACTGGACGGTCCGGAAGGAATGGCTGGTCACAAGTGTGACCGTAGTCAGCGCCCTGAACATTTTCGTGCAGGCGTTTACCAAGCCGGGCGATGGCGTAATCATTCAGAAGCCCGTATATTTTCCTTTTGAAGAGTGCATTCAGGACAATGACCGCAGGCTTGTGAACAATGAGCTGATTGAAAAAGAAGGATACTACACCATAGATTTTGAAGATCTGGAGGAGAAGGCCGCCCGCCCCGAAAACAAAATGCTGTTGCTGTGCAGCCCGCACAATCCCGTATGCCGGGCATGGACGGAAGAAGAGCTGCGGCGCGTCATCGACATTTGTTCCCGCAACGGTATCTATCTGATCGCTGATGAAATCCATATGGACTTTGTGTTCAAAGCAGAGCACGTTCCTGTGGGGACATTGACGAATTACAGCAAGCTGGCCGTATGCACTTCTCCAAGCAAAACGTTTAATATGGCCGGCCTTAAAATGGCTAATATTTTTATTCCGGATGAAGCCATGCGCAAGGAATTCACCCGCCGCTCCAAATCCCAGTGCGGCATTATCCCCAATAATCCCGTTTCCATTACGGGCATCAGTGCAGCCTACGCCAAGGGAGATAAGTGGTTGGACGAAGTAAAACAATATATTTGGGAGAATTTCCAGTTTGTTGATGCCTACCTTAAGGAATATATGCCAAAGCTGAAGATGACAAGCCCTGAGGCCACTTACCTTGCCTGGATTGACTTTTCAGGCGTTGGGCTAAGCGGCCTGGAGCTTCGCAGTTTCCTTCGCGGAAAAGCCAGGGTTGCTTTGGATGAGGGCATGGTTTTCGGCAAGAGCGGAGAGAATTTCGCCCGCATCAACGTAGCCACAGACAGGACGGTGGTCAGGGAGTGCCTGGATCGGATCCGGGATAATTTGGCTAGGTAAAAATGCAAAAGAAGTTGCTTTTTACCAAGTATCAAGGTATACTTTTCATGGATACTGGTTTGTGCTATCACAATATGCTATAAACTAGGAAAAGGGGTAGACATGCGTTTAGAAAGCGATTCCGCAGAACCATTGTATATCCAGCTGGCCTATATTATCCGCGAGGATATCCAGAACGGGAAATATAGTGCTGAACAAAGGATCCCGACGGAAAAGGAACTCAGTGAAATCTACTCAGTCAGCCGTATTACCATCCGCAGCGCGTTGGACATCCTGGTGAAGGAAAACCTGCTGATGCGCCGCAGAGGCAAAGGGACTTTTATTGCATCCAAAAAGCTGTATAAAAGCATGTCCGGCATATATAGCTTTACGGACATCTGCAATATCAACGGCATGAAGCCTGGCGCTAAAACCATCAAATGTGTGATTGAAGACATCGAGCCGGAAGACATAACCGAACTGAACCTTACTCCGGAGGATAAGGTTATTGCCGTTGAACGCATCAGATATGCGGACGATGTTCCCGTGTCAATAGAAATTAGCCGCTACCCGGCTTCAACTTATCAGTTTTTGCTGAATGAGGATCTGAACAATACCTCGCTGTTTGCGGTTTTAAGAGACAAGCACGATATCCGCTTCTCCCATGCTACAAAGGTGATTGAAGTAAAGCGTGCTAGTTACCAAATGGCTACCTACTTAGGTGTTCCCAGAGATTATCCGCTATTGTATATTTCCAGCCTCACCTATGACATGGCAAACATGCCATCTCACCGCACGCAACAATACATCAACAGCGATCGGTTTAAGCTGATTATTTGATTAAAAACACGAAAAGGCCTGCGCGCGCAGGCCTTTCGCATTTCATTTATCCGTTCAGAGACGCAACCGTTTCGTCCAAACATTCTGCCAGGGAGAGAATCACGGCGCTGCAGTCAAATACGGGTTCCTGGATAGCATAATGCGCTTTGTTGTAATGGCAGGTCAGGCCGCCTTGCTTTTTCTTTACCCTCTGAAGGAAGGGAATTGTTATGCTTTCTTTCAATGCAGTTTCTTTTTCCAGTTTTCCGGAATAGAGAAGGCCTAAAACCATAAGACAACCGGAAACTGCACCGCAAACGGTGCCGACGCCCATCCCGCCGCCAAAGGGGGCTGCAAGGCGGAGGTCTTCCTTTTTCAACCCCAAAGCATATGCCTGATTGGCGCCATACAAAATGCGCTCACAGCAGTTCATGTTTACGTCACCATAAAGCTCTTTTTCTGCAGCGGTGTAGCAATCCGCCTTTCCAAATCCGCTTTCCAGAAGTTTTTTCAGGCTCTCCATTAATCTTGTGCCTCCATATAGCTCATAAATCCGCCGCTGAGGTTCTTTACATGTTCAAAGCCCAACAATTTCAGCTGCCTGTATCCGTAATAGCCTCGTTGGCCTATACGGCAGAAAATGTAAAGGTTCTTGTCCCGGGGAAGCTCATTGCAGCGCGCCCTGATTTCATCCAAAGGTAGCAGGATGGCTCCCGGGATAGTGCCTTTATCATATTCACTCTGCGTGCGGATATCAACAAGCAGGTCCGTGTTGGGATCCAGCTCTGGAATGTCGCTGGAATAGAATACCTCGTGGAGCCCCTCAGCAATGTTGGAGGCAACATACCCGGCTATGTTTACGGGAGCCTTGGCGGAAGAAAAAGGCGGCGCATAGCTTAGCTCCAGCTCCGCAAGGTCGAATACGCTCATTTCCCGGCTGATCGCAGTGGAGAACAGATCAATGGCTTTATCAACGCCTTCGTATCCAACAATTTGCGCTCCAAGCACTTGGCTCCCGTCTGGGGAGAAAAGCAATTTTACGCTCATCATGCGCCCTCCGGGATAGTACCCCGCATGGGGCAGGGAATGGGTGTAGCTTTTTGTATAAGGGATATTTGCGGCTTTGAGCTGACTTTCAGAGGCGCCTGCAGAAGCAACCGTCATGTCATCCAGCTTTAAAATAGCAGCTCCCTGTGCTCCTGTGTAGGTAACTTTCCGGCCCATTATAGCGTCCGCAGCCAAACGGCCTTGACGGTTGGCGGGCCCTGCCAAAGGAATGTTCGTGGTTTTCCCCGTCACTTTGTGGGGGATGGCTATCGCGTCACCTACGGCATATACGTCTGGCAAGCTGGTGCGCAGCCGGCTATCAACTTGGATGGCCCCCCTTTCGGTCATGGCAATGCCGGAACTTTTCAGAAAATCAGTGCAAGGATGGGTGCCGATAGCGCAAACAGCAAGATCGCAGCTTAGCTTTTCGCCGCTGTCCAGAATGGCTTCTCCCCTTCTGAGCTCCTTTACGCCACAGCCAATGCGAAGGTCAACCCCCATCTTTTTGAGCTTTTTTTCAATAAGATGAGTCATTTCCCGATCCATATTAGGCATCACATGGTTCATCTTTTCCGCCAAAGTTACTTTTATGCCGCAAGCAATGAGGTTTTCGGCAGCTTCAAGGCCGATAAACCCGCCGCCAATCACCAAAGCCCTTTCCATCTGACCGTTTTCGCACAAGGCGCGCAGGGAAAACGCATCCTCCACAGTGCGCAGGGTAACGGCATTCTCTCCAAAGGGATTGATGGGATTTGCGCCGGGTGAAAGCAGCAATGCGTCATACTCCTCCAAGTATTCTGTCCGTTTCTGCAGATCCCGCACCAAAACTTGTTTTTTATCGGGCAAGACGGAAATCACCTCATGGCGAAGCCGAACTTGTACATGAAAGCGGGCATAGAAGCTTTCCGGGGTTTGTAATAATAGATCTTCTCCATCCTCGATAACGCCGCCAACATAATAAGGCAGCCCGCAGTTGGCATAGGAAATGTGGTCGCCTCGTTCAAAAATGGTGATTTCATTGTCTTCGCTTAGCCGGCGCAGCCTTGCGGCCGCTGACGCACCGCCCGCTACGCCGCCAACAATTAATATTTTCATGCGTTAAACTCCTTTTTTTAATAGTATATATCTTATCACGTAATAATTCAATACAAAATATAACAATATGGGACGGTGTGCTTGGATTTCTTCTACCGCCGCCCCTCCAAAAATAAAAGGCAATTAATTCAAGCCATCCGTTAAATCCAGAAAAGGAGAAGACAGGGCCGGCTTATGCGGGCAAAGCTGTCGGCTAAGATTATGAAAACTGCACCGCGATAAACGGTGCAGTTTTTGTTTTTTCGATACAAAAGCGCTTTACCGTTCAAAGGCGCCCTTGCATACCGCCTTGCCGAAAGACACAAAGGGCTTTCCGCGCGCCATCAAATGAGTCACTGCATACCCGTTATCCAATGCGAGAAGATCGGCATCCGCCCCGGGGTGGAGCGTACCCTTTATGCCTGCGAGCCCCATTACGCGGGCGGGGTTTTCCGTAAAGAAGCGCAGCGCGGTGTCAAAGGAAATGCCGTTCAGGCAAACCATCCGCCGCAATTCCTGAAGAAGGGTAGCGGGGGTTGAGTAGGTCAGGCCGGTGCATGCTCCATGGGCGTCGAAAACAGGCTGGCTTCCGCAGCCATCGCTGCTCATGGTGATGCGGGAGGGATCGGCGCCCTGCTGCAAGGCGGAATAAACTGCGGCGGCGGTTCCCGCTTCGCTTTCGGCAACATCGGCGGTGAAATCAATTGTGCCGCCCATTTTATTGAAGCGAACCGCGTCGCTGATCAGCTGCGGAGAGCGGCAGCAGTGGGTGGGAAGGAAGGTTTCCGGCGGCACATCGGAATGTTCAAGGGCCCAAAACAGTGGAGCCATGCGTTGTTCCCCGCCGCCCATGTGCATGACGACGAGCCCGGCTTTGCCTGCCAACATGGAACTGACCCGCACTTCCGTGGCAAGGCGCGCGAGCTCCTCGCCGGAAATGTTGGAACTGCGGTGGTCAGAAACCGCGATTTTAACACCGATGATCCGGTCAATCAGGGCGATGTCCCGCGCAACGTCGCCCGTGAGGGTTGGAGAAGGATACCGATAGTTCCCGGTCAGCATTTTGGCCGTAAGGCCGTATTGCTCCAGCGCGCAGCATTTGAACAGCAGGTTTTCAAGGCTGCGGGAAATGCCGTCGGTGCCTAAAAGGCCCAGAACGGTCGTAACGCCGTTCTTTGTCAGCTCGCTCAGCTGAATTTCGGGCGTGCGGGAGGCCGGCCCCTGCTCACCGCCGCCGCCTGTTACGTGCACGTGAAGATCAATCAGGCCGGGGCAAACGATCGAACCGCCCAAATCAAGAACTTCGATTTCCGGAATGGCTTCCCATGCGGACAGGTCGGAACCAATCTTCCAAATTTGGCCGCCCAGCACCAAGATGTCCTGTTTTCCGAGGTGCGCGGGCACATAAAGGTCACAATTTTTCCACAGCTTCAGCATAGAACCTCCTAGAAACCAAAAATCGTATCGGCGTTCAGCGCGCGAAGAAGCGCGACAGCCAATTGAACGGCGTGCATATAATCCTGATATGCAGCGATGCCGATGTGCGTATGGATATATCGGATTGGCAGGCCGATGACAATCGTCGGCACGCCCCTGTTGGAAAGATGGATGGAAGCGCCGTTTGTTGCACTGTGTTCGCGCACGCCATCCTGCACCGGGATGCCATGCAGGGCAGCCGTATCCAGCGCGAAACGCATGAAGCGGGGGTTTGTCAGCATCGCACCGTCAATATGGCGCAGCATCGGGCCGTGTTTGATTCTGGTCTGCATTTCCGCTTCAGGCACGCAGGTATCGTCCGCGGGGCAGCCTTCAAAAACGATAGCGGCATCCGGCTTTACAACGCGCGCGGTAATGACAGCACCGCGCATATCCAGTTCCTCCTGCGTGGCCATGCCGGCCGTAATGTCGACGGAGAGCGGTTCGCCCTGAAGCGCATCGAGCGTTCCGAGCAAAGCGGCACAGCCGAGGCGGCAGTCAAACGCTTTTCCCCACATCAGGTCGTTTTCCGCATCGTAAGAAAAAACGGTGTCGGGAACGACCGGCTGGCCCGGCTGAATGCCGAACACGGCGATGGCTTCCTCCCGCGTGCGGGCGCCAACGTCAATGGACATGTTAGGCTGGAGAACGGGCTGTTTTTCCTCCCCGGCCGTCATGTAATGAATCGGTTTGCTTGCGATCACGCCGGGAATCCATTTTCCTTCTTTATTGCGGATGCGCACCGTATGCGCAGGCAGAGTATAATCCACCCAACCGCCCAGCGGGATGAACTTGAGCGTGCCGTTGTCCCGCACGGAATGCACCATGAAGGCGACTTCATCGCTATGCGCATCCAGAAGCACCATGGGCCTCCGCCCGGTGTTTCCGCTGCGCCGGACATAAAGATTGCGCATGCTGTCCGAAGAAATATCGCCAAAGCCCGAGGCCCACTTGCGCGCAACGGAGAGAACGTCATCCTCAAACCCCGGCGCGCCATAGGCATTGGAAAGCTGGGCAATCATTTCAATTGCGTGTGATTGGTTCATCATTTCATTCCTCCTTGTCATGCCCGCTGTTGTTGCGCAAAAAGTCGTTCACATCCTGTTCGTTTGCCAGAATCTCATCAAAAAGAGGCCCCATTTCGATGGCAATGCAAGACGCAAGTATATTGATAAAGGATACGGTGGCAACCTGAGAGTTGAAAAAATAGCGCGCGCCCGTGCGGCAAAGGAACACGCTGCTGCCCTCGATGGCAGCGGGGGAATCCGGGCTGTCGGTGATTGCGAGGATCGGAGTTCCCCGATAGCGGCAATAGCTTGCGACATTGTGAATGGGCAGGTGGTAGGGCGGAAAAGAGAACAGAATCACGGAATCGTTTTTTCCCAGGCTTGCAAGCGCGGTTGAAACGGTATCGCCATCCCCGAGCTGCACGGAGGAAGCCTTGATTCGCAAAAAATTGAGCCTGTAGCACAAATAATCCGCAAACAGATAGGATTTATCATGCGCGAAGATGACGACTCTTTCAGCCGCAAGCAGGCTGTGCGCGCATCGGAAAAGCATTGCGGGGTCCAGCTGGCCGATCATGCTGGCGAGGTTGTTTTGATCGTCAAGGCAGATCTGGGCAAGCTGCTGCTCCGGCGTCCCGTCCGGGCGGTTTTCGGCACACATGAGAAAGCCGGAAGGGGAGATGGCGCGGAACGCCTCCTGCGTATGCGCTCGCAACGCCTCCTTGAGCGCAACAAAACTTTCAAACCCCAGCGCTTTACAGAGCCGCAGGACAGACACCTCGGAAGCCTGCGTGCGCACGCTTAATTCCTTTAAAGACAAGTAGGAAGCCTCATCCGGGGCTTCAAGCAGATACTGCGCGATCGAGCGCTGCTTAGCGGTCAGCGTATCGAGCTTTGCACGAATTGCATCGAGGATTAACATAGAACCTCCATGATGAAAAATGAAGCGTTTGCTTTATTATAAACGATTACTTATGCAAAATCAAGGGATTTGGATGGTAAAATAATCAAAAACAGCAAATTAGATTTAAAAACAGGCATAAAAAATAATGTTTTCACTTTACAATTAATGGCGCGTGTGCTAAGATGATGATAAAAAGATATACCCGCACGGGTTATCGCAACAATTCTGGAGGAGTAAAAGCATGAAAAAGATACTTGCATTGTTACTTGCCCTGGTCATGCTCGTCGGTACGCTGGCCGGCTGTACCGGTGAACCGCAAAGCGGTGACCCCGTCGGCAGCCAAACGCAGGCGCCCACGACGACGGACGGCAGCGGTGCGCCTGAACCCACGCAGGATCAGCCGGATACTGCCTATGTCGATGCCTACAAATCAACTTTCTCCGAATCCATCACGTCCATGAATCCATACTGCACCGAGTACACTTCCGATTATGTGTTTATCGCAAACATTATTGAAGGCCTTGTGGAAACCGATAAATACGGAAGATCCGTCCCCTGCATGGCGGAAAGCTGGGAAGCCAACGAAGACTTCAGCGTTTGGACGTTCCACCTCCGCCCGGATGTTTACTGGGTGGACTGCAACGGTGAAACGACCGAATACAAAGTCACGGCGGACGACTTTGTCGCAGGCATGCGCTACATCGCCGAGCCGAACCACAGCGCCAGCAGCCTCAGCACGATCCGCGGCATCATTGCGGGCCTGAAAGACTATTACTATAACCTCGTCGATATCGACGACGGCAAGGATATCGGCAAAACGCGGGAGGAGGTCCTCGCTTCGTTTGATGAAACGGTTGGCGTGAAGGCGCTTGACGAGTATACGCTTGAGTACACCCTCACCGGCCCCTGCCCGTACTTCCTTTCTTATGCCCAGCTTGATCTGACGCTCCCCGTGGAGCAGGCGTTCTTGGATGAGGTCGGCGAGGATTACGGCCTTTCCCGTGAAAAGCTGCTCTACAACGGCGGCTACTATATCTCCGCGTGGGATCTTGACAAGCAGTTTGTGATGACGAAAAACGAGCACTATTGGGATGTGGACAGCCTCACGCTGAATACGCTGCAATGGGAGTTCATTTCAGACAGCATTTCGAAGCTGGAAATGTTCCAGCGCGGGAATGTGACCGCAGTCACCTTGGGCTCGGAAGAAGTCGCAAGCATCCGCGGCGGCGACTGGGAGGATTACGTTTACCTTTCCGAGAAAACCGCAACGACCTACTGGTATTCCTTTAACTTTGCATCGAAGAACCCCGAATTGGCCGCAGCGGTGCAGAATGAGAATTTCCGCAAGGCGATCTTCACCGCAATCGACGCGGTCACGCTCTCTGCGATTTGGGAACCGAACGACCCTGCGTTCTTCTGTCGTTACACCCTTCTTCCCGAAGGCGTCATGTTTGACAACGAGGGCAAGGATTACACCGATTACGGCCGCCTGAAGGAATACAAGGAAACCGATCCCTTCAACACGGAAAAAGCGCTTGAATACATGAAGGCGGCTGTGGCTGAGCTTTGCGAGGCGGATGGCGTTACCCTCAAGGGCGTTGCGCCGGGCAAGGTCGACATGCTCCCGATCACCGAGTTCAATGTGGATGGAAAGCTTCCGATCGACATCGTGTACTCTTCCGGCAGCAGCGATACCGAGATGAAGAAGGCGACGCTTGTGAAGAATATGCTGGAAACCTACCTTGGCAAGGAAAACATCAACGTGATTCTGGGCTATTCCAGCAACAGCTTCAGCGCGGAAGTGCTGGACCTTGGCAACTGGGACATCTGCGATGACAGCTACGGCTTCCGTTATGCGGATCCTTCCGCGAACCTCAACCGCTGCACGAGCGATTATGACATCACCGCAAGCGCATATGACATCCCGGAATACGATGCGATGGTTGCAGCGGCCGATGCTACATATGATATCGGCGAGCGTTATGCCGCTTATGCTGAAGCTGAGCTTTATCTGCTGGATCATGCTTACCTTAAGCCTTACATGAGCGGCGGCGGTTCCTACAACATGACGCGCCTTGTGCCGTATTCCACGCCGGGCGGTTACTTCGGCCTTGGCAGATACAAGATGAAGGGTGCGCTCATTCAGGAAACGCCCGTTACGAGCGAGCAGCATACGCAGCTGAAGGCACAGTATGATGCGGAAAAGGCGGCGCTGGCGAACGGCTGAGTGCAGGCCGGTTGAAACACAATTCAAATCTCCATTCCGGAGGGGGATGGGCTCCCATCCCCCTCATCTGAAATGAGGCTTATCCTATGACACGATATTTGCTTTCAAAGCTAGGGCAGGCGGTTGTTACCATTGTGCTGGTGGTGTTGGTCGTATTCACGCTGCTCCGCTTCATGCCCACTGCGGGTTATTTTTCAAAAGAACAGTATAAGAGCATGAACGATGCGGAAAAGACTGCTTATCTGCGCAACTTGGGCGTGCTTGATCCAATGCCGGTACAACTGAAGAATTTCGTAGTCGGATTGTTCCACGGAGATCTTGGGCGCAGCATCACGCTCTATCCCAACATGGAAATCTCCAACGTTATGGCGGAAAAAATACCATATTCCCTGCTGCTGAATTTTATAAGCTGGTTTACGGCCGCTATCATAGGGATGCCGCTCGGCATTGCAATGGCGAAGAACAAGAGCGGCATTGTGGATGGGCTCGGCACGTTTTATGTTGTTGTAATCCGTGCGGTTCCTTCCATAATTATTCACTTCTTTATTCAGGTTTTCCTTTCAAAATGGTTTGATTTGCCGATGCTGTTTTATATGGACCAGCCCATATCATGGCTTCTGCCGATCCTCTCCATGTCCATCGGCAGCATCGCGGGATATGCCACATGGCTGCGCCGCTATGTTGTGGATGAGGAGAACAAGGATTACATCAAGTTCGCAAGAGTGAAGGGCCTGCCGGGCAATTTCATCATGTGGCGGCATGTGTTCCGCAACGCGATTGTGCCCATTGCCATCAACATCCCCTCGGACTTTCTGCTCATGCTTTCCGGCTCCCTTGTGATTGAGAGCATGTATGCAATCCCCGGCACCGGAGGCCTGCTCATTAAATCGATTACGGCCATGGATAATCCGATGGTTCAGGTTCTGGTGCTGCTTTATGGAGCGCTGTCGGTATTCGGCGTGTTCCTGGGCGATATTGTTGTGTCTCTGGTCGACCCGCGCATCAAGCTGGTTGCCAGTAACGATTAGAAAGGGGGAGAGCGATGGAAACCATGAAAACGCCTGAAATTTGCGATCTCCCGCAGGGGTTGTTTACGCGCGCGGAGTTCCATGAGGAGCTTTCGGAAGAAACCGGATTCTCCAACTATTCCTATTGGCGCAGCACGTTCCGCACGTTCTTTAAAAGCAACGTCGTGAAAGTGGTCGTGATTTTGATGCTGCTGCTGGTTGCCTATACGATCATTTATCCGATGGTGACCGACCGCGATCCGTACACGGTCGCCCTTTCTGCGCGGGAGTGGAACCTGCCGCCTTCTCAGGAGCATCCGTTCGGCACGGACGGCGTTGGCCGCGATATTTGGGCGCGGGTTTGGTTTGGCACGCGCACGTCGCTGCTGCTCTCGCTTGCCGTGGCGGTGTTCCAGGTCGGCATCGGCGTGATTGTCGGCGCAATCTGGGGCTTTTACCGCAAGCTGGATACGCTGATGTTCGCAATTTACAACACGCTCACAAACGTTCCGAGCACGATCTATCTCGTTCTGATTGCCTACATCATGAAGCCCAGCATTCTTACAATTATCATCGCGCTCGTGTCAACGGGCTGGATCTCCGAAGCAAGGTGGTTCCGCAGCCGCATCCTCGCGCTGCGCGAGGCGGATTACAACGTTGCCTCCGTTTGCCTGAAGACGCCGCCAAAGCGGATCATCAGCCGCAATGTGGTGCCCTACCTTGTAAGCCTTATCATCATGGATGCGGCGCTCACAATTCCCTCCTCCATCGGGTCGGAAGTGTTCCTGAGCTTTATCGGCGTGGGCCTGCCGCAGGATCTTTGCACCCTGGGCAACCTTGTGAACCAAGGCAGAAGCGCGTTCCTTGTGTATCCGTACCAGATGATTTGCCCGACGCTGATCCTTTGCTTTATCACGATTTCTTTCTACATCATCGGCAACAAATTCGCGGATGCTTCCGATCCGCGCAACCACGTATAAGGAGGGCGGAAGCGTGAAGGAAAAGATTTTTGAAGCGAAGGACGTTGTAGTCAAATTTAACCTGCGCGGACGCACGCTGACCGCCATCCGCGGCGCATCGATCGACCTGTATCAGGGAGAAACGCTTGCAATCGTGGGCGAGAGCGGCAGCGGAAAGAGCGTGTTCACAAAGTCCTTCATCGGCATGCTGGACAAGAACGGCTGGGTAGAGAGCGGCAGCATGTGCATGGACGGAGTTGACTTTTCCCGGTATAAAACGGAGAAGGAATGGCTTCAGGTGCGCGGCAAGAAGATCGCCATGGTGTTTCAGGACCCCATGACGTCGCTCAACCCTGTAAAAACCGTGGGCGAGCAGATCCGCGAGGTCATCTCCTACCAATTCGGCACGGAAAAGGCCGAGGCGAAAAAGCAGGCGATTGAACTTCTGCGCCAGGTCGGCATCAACGACCCGGAGCAGCGCTATAAGCAGTACCCTCACGAGTTTTCCGGAGGAATGCGGCAGCGCGTGGTGATTGCAACGGCGATCGCCTGCCGCCCGCAAATCCTCATCTGCGACGAGCCGACCACCGCGCTTGACGTGACCGTGCAGGCACAGATCCTTCAGCTGATTAAAAAGCTGCAGAAAGAGCTCGACATGTCGGTGATCTACATTACGCACGATTTGGGCGTGGTGGCAAACGTGGCGGACCGCGTTGCGGTCATGTATGCGGGGCAAATCGTCGAATATGGGCTTGCGCATGAAATTTTCAAGGATGCGCGGCATCCGTATACGAAGGCGCTGCTGCTTTCCCAGCCTCAGCTGGGCGTAAGGGGGCACGATCTGCATTCCATCAAAGGCTCGCCGCCGAACCTATATAAGGAAATCAAGGGCGATGCCTTTGCACCGCGCAATCCGGATGCAATGAAAATCGATTATGAATATGAGCCGCCGTTCTTCAAAGCGAGTGAAACCCACTATGCAAAGACCTGGTTGCTTTGCGATAAGGCGGAGGAATACTGCAGCGAGCTTGCGCAGGCGAGCGCTAAGCGCGCGGAAATCGCAGAAGCTCCGCCGAAGGATTTTTCAAACGCGAAGCCGCTTGTGTCCGTGCGGAATTTGACGGTCAACTTTAAGCTTGGACGCAAGGAATTCAGCGCTGTGCGGGACGTGTCGTTCGATATTTACGAGGGCGAAACGTTCTCGCTGGTTGGAGAATCCGGTTCCGGAAAGACGACAACCGGAAAAGCCATTATGAAAATCTGCCATACGAGCGGCGGAGAGATTTATTATGACGGCGTAAAGATCAACCGCAAAATGAAGGGTCACGAGCTTACGGACTTCCGCAAAAACGTTCAGATGATCTTTCAGGATCCGATGTCCTCTCTGAATGAGCGGGCGAAGGTGGATTACATCATCTCGGAAGGTTTGTACAACTTCCATGCGTATAAAAACGAGAAGGAGCGCAAGGAGAAGGTTGCGGCGGCCATGCACAGCGTGGGCCTGCTGGAGGAATACACGACCCGCTTCCCGCACGAGTTTTCCGGCGGCCAGCGCCAGCGCATCGGGATTGCCCGCGCGCTTGCGGTCGAGCCCAGATTCATCATTGCGGATGAGCCGATCTCTGCGCTGGACGTTTCCATCCGGGCACAGGTGATCAACCTGCTCAACCGGCTGAAAAATGAAAAGGGCTTCACCTATATGTTCATCGCGCATGATCTTTCCGTGGTGCGCTTTATTTCCGACCGCATCGCAGTCATGTACAAGGGCAGGGTTGTGGAACTCGCCGAAACCGGGGAACTGTTCAGAAACCCGCTGCATCCATACACGAATGCGCTTTTGCAGGCCGCTCCCGTGCCGGATCCGGACATTGAGCGCGATAAGGAAGTGTTGGTATACGATCCTTCCGTGCATCATTACGAATCCGAAAAACCCTATTGGTCCGAAGTGCGGCCCGGGCATTTCGTTTGGGCGAACGACCCGGAGCTTGCGGAATACCGCACGCGCCTGAAATAAGAGGATTTTCAGCAAAACGCGGAGGAATGCATGACGGAAGCGGAGCAAAATGCAATCCGGGAAATTCAACATGTAACTGGCCTGGCCGGCGGCGCTTATGCAGTGATTGAAGGCGGAAGCACCCGGACGGAGTGCTTTGGCTATGCTGACATGGAGACGCGCCGCCCGGTCACGGAACGATCTTTTTTTGACATCGCGTCCAACAGCAAGGCATTCACCACAATGCTTGGCGCGATTGCATCCGGAGAGGGTAGGTTTAACTGGGATGCGCCCGTGCGGGAGCAATACCCCGAATTTTCCATGCTGGACGAGTATGCCGCTGCGCATATGACGGGGCGTGATTTGGCCTGCCACCGCAGCGGACTGGCACGGCATGAGTTCATGCGCGCGCGGGTGTACACTTCCATTGCGGATATGGCGCGCAGGACGCGGTATATGGAACTGTCCCGCGGCTTTCGGGAGTCCTACGAATACAACAACCACATGTTCATTGTCCTTGGGCATGTGATGGAGCGCGTATATGGCCGCCCGTGGCGCGAACTTGTGCTGGAACGCATTGCGCGACCGCTTGGGATTGAGATGCGGTTCCGCGGGCGTGACTGTGACTTCAGCGGGTTGGATTGTGCGCTTCCGCACCGCCCGGATGGCAAGGGCGGCGCATATCGCTGCGCTTATGCAGATAACGTTGTGGCGGGCCCGTGCGGGGGTATCCGCACGAACCTGCTCGGGATGATTGCCTGGCTGCGCTGTCTGCTTGATTCCGGCGCGCCATTGTGTACGGAGCAGGCGTTTCATGCGCTGCTTGTGCCGAATGTTCCGACGGAAAGCGAAGGCGGCCATGAGCTGCTTTGCAGCTATGCCATGGGATGGCGTACGAGCGCATACCGGGGCAAGCGCCTTGTGTATCACGGAGGGGCGATTGCCGGGTTCCAATCACATGTAGCCTTTTTCCCGGAGGAAAACAAAGGCATTGTGGTGCTGCTGAATACGAGCTCG
Organism: Christensenella sp. UBA1685; assembly: GCA_002320595.1. Taxonomy (GTDB): domain Bacteria; phylum Bacillota; class Clostridia; order Christensenellales; family CAG-138; genus UBA1685. Next base: position 31,216 of record DCKB01000021.1, on the reverse strand, counting down.
ACCACAGGGGCGGCGATTTTACGCGACCTGTTGCTGGACGAACTGTGCGGTGCTGTGCCGGAACCTGTTGCGCCCAAGCTGAGCGCGTGGCGGAGGTCTATGGCCGAAAACTCCGCATTGCTTGAGAAGGTACACGCCGGAACCATACCGGACAGTGAAGCCTGCACATGGTTGTGCGGAACCTTCTATCACCCGGCATACGATGATTTCACGGTGGCTGAACGCGATAGAGCCGTATGGCTGGATTATGGGAATTTTCATGCGCCGGTGCGTGTGACGGAAGATGAGGAGATCATCGCATGTGAGGAGGATCCCGTTCCGGATTATATGAAGCTGCGGCGCATGGAGGGCGGACTGTTTGTTGAAACGTCGGATCTCGCCATGTGGCTGCCCTTCCGGCGGGTGGAATAAGAAGGAGGATTTACATGGAAGGTACTTTGTTGATTGTTGGCGGCGGTTTGACAGAAAGCGCCGATGAAGTTTTCAGCGCCTTGATTGAGCGGGCCGGCGGGCCGCAAAGCCGGTTTGCATTTATCGTGACAGCCTCCGGCTCCGGCCCGGATGAGACCTACCGTTCCTATCGGGATGATTTCGTGCGCCTTGGCGTGCCGGAAGACCATTGCGTGCTTATTCCGCTGTATGCAGAGCATGTGCGCGACGAACGCGGGTATAACGCTTTTACGGGCGATGCGGACGGCCTGTGCGAATTGCTGGAGGGCGTGAAGGGCGTGTGGTTTACGGGCGGCGATCAGTACTTCACCGCAGGCTGCTTCCTGCGCAAGGATGGTTCGGATACCCGCCTGCTGGCAAAGCTGCGTGAAATCTATGCAAACGGCGGCGTAATCGGCGGATCCAGCGCAGGGGCTGCGATCATGAGCGAAGTCATGATCGGCGATGGCAACAACCGCGGCGTACTCAGCCGGGATGTTGTTTACGGATACGATACCTACGATGAGCTTTGTGAGATTGACGATCCGTGCGAGCCGCTGATTGTGACCAAAGGGCTAGGGTTCTTCCCGCACGGCATAGTGGATCAGCATTTCAATAAGCGCCCGAGGCTGCTGCGAATCATTGAAGCGTGCCTGTGCAACAAGCAGAATACCCGCATGGGATACGCGGTTTCGGAAGACACCGCTTTGGTTTACCATGCGGGCACAATCGAGGTGCTCGGCAGCGCAAGCGTATATCTGATCGATTGCAGAAACGCAGAAAAAACCGGAAACGGCTGCTACCGTGGGCTGAAGTTTGGCGCCATCCAGAAGGGAGACCGGTATGAGCTTGCTTCCGACACGGCGGTGTTTGCGCAGGAAAGCGCCGCGCAGGAGCGGGAGTTTTACAGGGATTATGTGACGGACGGCATCATCAACAGCCCTGTATTTGACGCGATGATCGACCGTTACCTGCTGCGCGGCCAAAAGGAAAGCATGTATCGCTGTGAAAAGAGGGATCTCCCATATATTAAAGGCGCCGTTTTATATGAAGCATACGGCGAAACCTACCTTGTGGTGCTGAAATATTTTAAGGGCGATAAGACGCGGGGCTACATGGGAAGGCACGCTTCGTTTGCCGATGTTGAGGTTGAGATCGACACCGTGAAAATAAGGCTGTAACATAAAGCCGCGGCAGGTACGGCTTTTCCGCCCCTGCCGCGGCTTTTTGCATTTGCTTAAAGGGCGGACAGGACGAACATCAAAACGCCGTTTATGGCAAGGGCTATCGCCTTGGCGCGGTTGCGCGTGTTCTCGGGAAGAACGGAGGGCTGCTCCTCCGCGGTTTCCGAAAGGTCGTCGTCAAAAACATGGCGTGCGCCCGCAAGCCCTTGGCGCGGTTTGCGTTCCTTGGCCGCATTGCGCAGACAATAAGGCGTTTCCGGCGCGCGTTTGCGGCGAATCAGCTTGCCGAGGTCAGTGCCCTGGCTTTTCAGGTAAGACAGCCAGCCCGCAAGCAGGTAGCAGGCTGCGAGAACGCCTGCGAACCAGCCCGCGTACAGCTTGCCGTGCAGGGAAAAGCGCAAAATCAAAAACCAAACCAACAGGCAAACGCCCAAATGGAATAGAAGTTTTTTCAAAGCGTAACGAACCATAGGGAAACCCCAATCAAAAAGCGAATTGCACCGGCTTGTGCGATGGTGCCTTTGCCAGCCGGTAGTATAAAAATTGTATCATACCATATCAAGGAGGTCAATTGATGAGAACGGTCACAGTTTCAGAGTCCGGCATTTGCGCAGCTTATGAGGTGTACGCCTTTGGCGCAGGGGAACCGCATATCACATTTACCGCAGGGGTGCACGGCAACGAGGTCAGCGGCATCTATGTCGCGCAGCAGCTGATCGGATATTTCCAAAAAAATCCGCCCCTTCGCGGCACTGTGAAGATCATCCCAACCGTGAATGCCACGGCAATGCGGTGCATGCAGAGGAGAAGCCCGTTTGACAAAGAGGACCTGAACCGGATTTTCCCCGGGAACGAAGCGGGAAGTCTGTCGCACCGGCTTGCGGCATCCGTTTATGCCGAAACTGCGGATGCAGAGATTCTGGTTGACCTTCATTGCTGCGGGCAGCATGGAATGCCGTATATCCTTTCCATTTACAATGAATCCGAAGCGGCGCGCGGGCTTGTGGAGCGCATCACGATGCCGGTTGCCGTGCATTCCGAAGGAACGCCCGGGCAGCTGTTTACAGAATCATGCAGAAAGCGCGGGCAGGCAGCATGCATCATAGAACTGCCCTCCGGTGCGGGAAGCGGAGCGGTCAACCTGCCTGTTGCGAATCAGTGCTATGAAGCTTTGTTGGATCTTCTGCGTACGGAGGGCGTGGTGGCAGGAAACATTCAGGGCGAGGCGCCACGTTTTTACGGCCCGCTCAAGGATACGGATGCACCGAAGGCAGGGCTTTGGCGGCCACAGGTGGAGAAGGGGATGCGGGTCGAACGCGGGCAGTGCATCGGCACTGTGGAGGAAGCGGCGGTTTATACGCCCGAATCCGGCCTGGTGATGAACATCGTCCCCTGCGGATACATTTTTGCGGATGACCTTTGGGTGATGACCTATGTGCAGCCCGCACAATAAATTACAAACGAACGGATCAAGAGGGCGGCGCCGTATTTTCGGCGCCGCCCTCTTGCACAACGGATGCGCCTGCTGCAAATTGCGATGAAAGCCTCCGAAGGAAAGGCCGCTGCGCAGGGCTTTTAAGGACGGGGAGAAGAAAAAACGCAAAAACAGAAATCATTTATTGACATATGCCGATAAAAGAGTATACTGAAACTATATTCAACATATGTCAGAAAAGGAGGCCGGCCATGCCAAGACCATGCAAGCGGCGCCGCGTTTGTGCAATGCCTGGCTGTGGGCGATTCGGCCCGGTTGAAGGGAACGCGGAGCAGCGCGTCATAATGTCGGTGGACGAATTTGAAGCGATCCGCCTGATCGATTACGAGGGGTTAACGCAGGAGGCGTGCGCTGAACGGATGGAGGTGGCACGCACCACTGCGCAGGCAATCTATGCTGCGGCGCGGAGCAAACTTGCGGAGTGCCTGGTGGCGGGAAAGGAGCTTGTGATTGAGGGCGGCCCATATGTGCTGTGCGACGGCAATGCAAAAGGGTGCGGTTCCGGTCATGGGTGCATGCGGCGTTGCTGCGGCATGCGGCAAGAAGGGAAAGCGCCGGCAGAAACACAAAATGCGCAAGCGAAAAACATTACATAAAAAGGAGTAAAAGCATGCGAATTGCGGTAACTTATGAAAACGGGGAAATTTTCCAGCACTTTGGCCACACGGAACGCTTCAAGGTGTATGATGTGGAAGGCGGACGGGTCAGCGTTACTGCTGTTGTTAACACAAACGGCAGCGGCCATGGGGCGCTTGCAGACATCCTGAAAAAGCTTCAGGTAGACACGCTGATCTGCGGCGGAATCGGCGCGGGTGCACAACGTGCACTTCAGGGATGCGGGATCCGGCTTTATGGCGGCGCAACGGGAAATGCGGATGACGCGGTTGCGGCTTTGCTCAACGGCACGCTCGCATATAACCCCGCCGTGCAATGCAGCCATCATGGGGAGCATCATGAATGCGGCGAGCATGGCTGCAAGGAGCATGAAGAAGCGCACGCCTGCGGAAGCCATGCCTGCGGCGGACATGACTCCGGCAAATAACCACAGGAAAAAAGCGGCCGGGCAAAGGAATCCTGTCCTTTGCCCGGCCCATTTCATCCATTGCCGCAAGATGCGCTGTTATACGGCCGCCAAGGCGTACTTTTCACGGTATGCTTCATATTGCGCTTTAAACTGCGGTTGTTCTGCCTTGAGCGCATCCACATATTGATGGGCGCCGAGCGCATTGTGGCTGGACATTTCCTCAATGCAGATACCAACGTTGGAACAATGGTCGGATATGCGCTCCAGATTGGTGAGGATATCCGAAAGGATAAACCCGTGTTCAATGGTGCATTCATTCTTTTGCAGGCGCAGGATATGGTTGAACTTGATCTGGTCGTGCAGCTCGTCAATCACCTGCTCCAAAGGTTCTACGCGGGAAGCTTCGTCAAGATTTCCGCTGCAGAAGGAATCAAGCGTTACATCGGTGATTTCCTCAACGGCGCGGGTGATGACCCGGAGTTCGTGTTCGGCTTCCGCAGAAAAGCTGATCTGCTTTTCCTGAATCTCCTCGGCGGACTCCAAAAGATTCACTGCATGGTCGGATATGCGCTCAAACTCACCGATGAGCCGGAGCAGCTTCGTGCATTCAAAACTGTCCTCGTCCGAAAGGTTTTCGGCCGAGATTTTTACAAGAAATGTGCCGATCCTGTCCTCGTAACGGTCCACAAGGTCTTCGTTCCGGCGAATTTCTTCGGCAGCTTTCGCATCGTACCGCTGCAGCATGTGAATGGCGCTGTTGAAGGTTTCCACAGAGCGTCTGGCCATAGCCTCCACGGCTGCGCGGCAGCGTTCCACCGCAACGGTGGGAACGGCCAGCAGGTGCTCATCCAGCATGCGGATTTCCTCCTCAGCACGCTCGGATTTTACCGTAAGGCAGGCAAGCTTTTCCAGCAGGCCGCCGAACGGCATGAGCAGGAGGGTGCAAAGCACATTGAAGGCTGTATGCACAATGGCGATTCCCATTTCATCCGTCGTTTGGTCCACAAAGTCAAAATGAAAAATTGCATTCGCACCATAGAACAGGGCAAGCAGCACAGCAGAGCCGATGATGTTGAAATAAAGATGTACCATTGCGGCGCGTTTTGCGCTTTTCGTTGCATCTACCGAGGCGAGCAGCGCCGTGACGCAGGTTCCGATGTTTTGCCCCATAATGATGGGGACGGAGATGGCATAGGTAACCGCTCCGGTGGAAGAAAGCGCCTGCAGGATGCCAACCGAGGCAGAAGAAGATTGTATGACAGCGGTAAGCAGCGCGCCTGCAAGCACGCCGAAAAGCGGGTTGGAAAACAGCAGAAGGAAGTTTGCAAACTCCGGAACGTCCCTGAGGCCGCTTACCGCGCCGGACATTTCGCTCATGCCGGTCATGAGCACCGCAAAGCCCAACAGAATCATGCCGGTATCCTTTTTCTTTGGCGCCTTGCAGAACAGGTAAAGCACAATTCCGATGAGTGCAAGCACCGGGGTAAAGGAAGATGGCTTAAGCAGGGTGATGAAAAAGCTTGACCCATCAATTCCGGCAAGGCTCAAAAGCCATGCAGTGACGGTAGTTCCCACGTTTGCGCCCATGATGATGTAAATCGCCTGATGGAGCGTCATTACACCTGCGCTGACAAAACCCACAACCATCACCGTGGTCGCGGAGGAGGACTGAATCACGGCCGTTACGGCCAAACCCAACAGGAATCCCTTGGCAGGGTTGCTCGTTAAATTTTCGAGGATGGTTTTCAACCTGCCGCCGGCCTTCTTTTCAAGCGCATCCCCCATCAGGTTCATACCCAGCAAAAATAATGCGAGCCCGCCTACGAGCGCAAGAGCGTCAAAAATATCCATTAAAAACTCCCTTTTTCCAACCTTCGTATTTTCACAGCATGAATTATATAGAAAATATGTAAAGAACTAAGCGAAACGAATGTTAAATGTAAGTTAAATGTTGCCGCGGGATCAACAAAAACGCGCACGAACAGCCGCCATGGTTAGAAAGAACGAAAGCCCTACAACCATGCGCGTAAAGAAACAGGCGCGTAGGCGGAGCGATTCTTTACTTCCATTCCGGTGTTTGCTATACTGAAAACAAAAAAACGAGGCAGGGAAATGGGCGGACAAAAGCAGAAAAAACGGGAAATACGAGCCGAAAGAACAGAATTTGCGCAGTTTTGCGCCATGGCGTTCGGAGAGCTTTGGTATTTGCTTAAACTGAATCTTCTGTTCCTCACAGCCTGCATCCCAATTGTGACGGTTCCGATGGCGGTTACGGCAGGGCTGCGCATCACAAGCAGCCTTGCGGCAGGCAAACAGCCCCCGCTTTGGCGCGCATTCTGCAGCGCGTTTTTTGGTGAATGGAAACGCGCGCTGGCCTGCGGATGGGCGCTTACCCTGCTGCAGGCGCTGGCTGGGTTCGGCGTGTATGCATATGCCGTAATGATGGAAGCAAACCCGTTTGCGCTGCTTCCGCTCATCGCAGCCGCATTGATTTTTGCGGCTCTTTTCTCCTTCAGCCTTTATTTTTATTCCATGCTGGCCATGTGCAGGCTTTCCCTGCAGGACATGCTGCGCAACGCGCTCATCCTTGCCGTTTCGGAACGCTGGCGCAACCTTGTGGCAACCCTTGCAGCAGTGCTGTGCGGCGGGGCGTCCGTGCTGTTTTTTCCGGTTACGCTGCCGCTCGCCATACTCCTTCTGCCTGCGCTTGCGCTGCTTGCGGCTTCTTGCGCAATCAGGCCGGGCCTTAAGCGCTGCATGCGGTAGGATGAAAACACTCAGGGCGGCGCAGACGCGCAGCCGCAAGAAGGACGGTGATTCGCCGCAAAATTGGGACATTTCAGCCATTTCATTGCTATCCGCTTTCTAACTTAAAACGACAACAGAGCTTCACACGGTAGAAATCAGAAAAAGAGGAATTGCAGCACACCGGCGCGCATGAACCGCGGGCAAAATCGGCATGCTATCCCTGAGTTGGAAGGAGGTTCCTTATGCTGATCTTGTTCGTCCGGGTCATTGTGCTGTATCTGCTTGTGTTTTTTGTGCTTCGGCTCACCGGCAAGCGGCAATTGAGCGAGCTGCAGCCCTTCGATCTTGTGGTGACGCTGCTGATTGCCGATCTCGCCTCGGAACCCGCCTCAAACACGGGCGTTCCGCTGATTTATGGCATCGTTCCCATTCTGGCACTGTTCCTGCTGCAGCAGTTTATCTCGTTTCTTTCGCTCAAAAGCGAAGGCGTGCGCAAGCTGGTCTGCGGGCAAAGCGTGGTTTTGGTATCCCGCGGCGTAGTGCAGGAAATCGCGCTGCGGGGCTCTCGCTATACGCTGTCCGACCTGATGGAACAGCTGCGCAGCAAAGATGTTTTTGAGCTTGCGGACGTAGAATATGCCATCCTTGAAACCAATGGGGAGCTTTCCGTACTCCTGAAGGGCCCGCAGCAAACGCCGACCTATCAGGCGCTCCACATCCCCTCGCCAGAGGCGCGCCCTCCGTTCATGCTGGTGCAGGACGGCGAGATTCACCACGAGGCGCTCAGCCAGGCAGGGTATGACGAGACATGGCTGCACAAGCAACTGAAAAAGGGCGGCGCGGCATGCATAGACGATGTGTTTTTTGCTTTTCTGGGCAGCGATGGTATTCTACACATCCAGCGCAAGCATGAAACCGGCGGGGAGGCGGTGTACATTCATACCGAAAAGAAAGGAACGGAGAAAGAAAAATGAGCCCTTCTGCATTTACGCGTATTAACCTTGCAGCCTGCCTCGCTGCACTTGCGCTCCTGCTGTTTCTGTTCATCTATCCGCGCATGGTGCTCACAGAGCTTTCGGATAGGATTTGCGCCGGGGCAAATGAACTGATTGGCATGATTGAGGCGGGGGATTGGGCAGAGGCAAACGCCGGAATCAACGCGGTTAACGATGCGTTTCAGGAGAAAAAGGAACGCTTAAAGCTGTTTTTGGATCATGAGGATCTGGATGAGCTGGATGCAACGCTCATGGGTTGCCGGCGGTTGATTGAGGTGCAGGAGGACAAGCAGATTTTGTTTGAACTGGAACGGGTCATTAACATCGCCACGTATCTAAAAGAGATTGAAGTGTTCACGGTTTATAACCTTTTTTAATGCACGAAGGCCGCCCGAAGGGGACGGCCTTTTCACATTAAAGCTTCCATCGCATCCCAAAACAGTGCTGCCCCCTCAATCGTTCCTTGAACACTTTTCCGCGTCGATTGCAAGGACGAGCATCAACGTGGGAAGGGCGTCCGAAGGATTGAGAACGTCAATCACATAGGTATCCGTCCAGCGGAAAAACTGCTTGGATATGGCGGCCACTTTCTGCCCGGCTGCGCTGAAGATGCTGTAATCCCACTCAAAGAAATCGCCTTCCACATGCCGGCCGTTGCAATCGACATTGTACTTTGGCTTAAAGAAGGAAAGTTCCTTGCTGATGCAGCCGATATAGCCGCCGCCCAGATAAAGCTCAAATTTTGGCAGAAAAGTAAGAAGCCGTTCCTTTACGATGCCGACCTCGTTTCCGCGGGAGTCAAAAATCTTCAAACAATGCCCCCAAGAAAGCTGCCCCTTAACGGTATATAATGTTTGGCCGGCTTCGTTATAAATATCATAGCTGTCAAACCATGAAAAGAATCGCTGCTGGAACAACAGCTTCATAGAAGGCCCTCCTTATAAGCTGATATGGCCTCAGCCTCTCAAATATTTCTGCAGCCGAGCGTTCGCCTCATAGGAGAGCCAGCCCTCATCGACGCCCGTAAGCCTGCCGCCTTCAACCACCATGCGCCCGCCGACAAAGGTATAATCCACCGGCCCTTTGAGGCCGACTGTCGCAAGCACGGCCGTTGGGTCCTCGCACGCGCCAACAAGCTCCAAACGGCGGCTGTCCACAAGGAAGAAATCCGCACACTTGCCTTCGGCAAGCTGGCCGATATCGTTGCGGCCAAGCAGGCGTGCACTGCCGCGTGTGGCAAGCTTGAGCACATCATAGCCGGTGGGGGTAGCCTCGCCGGAGGTGAGGCGGTGCAGAAGATAGCACACGCGCAGTTCTTCCAAAAGGTTTGAACCGTCATTGCTGGCGCTGCCGTCCACTGCAAGGCCCACGGGTACGTTGCGCCGCAGCATTTCGGGGACGCGCGCCACACCGGAGGCGAGCTTCATGTTGGAAATGGGGCAGTGCGCCACGCCGGTGCCGGTTTCGGCAAGAAGGCCGAGCTCCGCGTCGTTAAAATGAATGCCGTGGGCATACCAAACGTCCGGGCCCGCCCAACCAAGGGACTGCATGTAAGCAAAGGGGCGCATGCCGAATGCTTCAAGCGTAAAACGTTCTTCGTCCTTCGTTTCACACAGATGCGTATGCAAGCGCACGCCAAGCTGCCGCGCAAGCAGTGCGGATTGCCGCAGCAGCTCGCTTGATACGGAAAACGGCGAACAGGGCGCAAGGGCAACCTGCCGCATAGAACCGAACGACGGATCATGATACGCAGCAACAAGGCGTTCGCTGTCCCGGAGAATGGCGTCGATCGGCTGAACGACGCTGTCTGGCGGCAGACCTCCATCCTTTTTGGAAAGATCCATGCTTCCGCGGGAAGCGTGCATGCGGATGCCGAGTTCCTCCGCGGCAGAAAACTGCGTGTCAATCAAAAGGTCGCCCGCCGCACGCGGGAAAACATAATGATGATCAAAACAGGTGGTGCAGCCGGTTTTCAGCAGCTCGCCCAGCCCTGTGAGGGAGGAAAGGCGCACCACCTCCCGGTCAAGGTTTTTCCAGATTTCATAGAGCGCCGTCAACCAATCGAACAGCTCAAATCCCTGCACGGCGGGAAGGTTGCGGGAAAAAATCTGATACAGATGGTGGTGCGTGTTGATCAATCCCGGATAGCAGAGCATGTGCGAAGCGTCAAACGTTTCGCAGTCCGCCGAAAGCCCCTGCCCCATGGCGCGGACTACGCCGTCTTCTATGAGCAGATCGGCATGCGCAAGCACGCGGCCGCCATCATCGCAGGTGACGATAGCGCGGAGGTTTTTTAAAAGAAGGCGTTGCATCGGAAGGCTCCTTTCCCTGAATGAATTACCATGGGCGCCGGCCGCAGTAAAAATGCTTGCGCCAGTAGGATGAGAGGTAGGTGCGGCGCACGACCTTGCCGTTGCTGGAGGAGGCGTCGATCATTTCGCCGCTGCTGTTGATGACGATGCCGATGTGGCCTACTTTGGTATAGTCATCATCGTAGAAGCAGATAAGGTCGCCCTTTTTGAGATCGTCGATATCTTTGATTTTCGTCCAGTCCGAAACCTGGGAATATCCCGCTGCGTTCAGGCGGCGGCGGTTGCTGCCCGCCTGATTCAGGCAGTAGTAGACGAGGCCGGAGCAGTCAAAGCTCTTGGGGCCTCTTGCGCCGCGCACATAGGGATCGCCCAACTGTTCTTTTGCAACGGCGATCATCTTGTCGATGTTGGCCTTCGTGCGCGCTTCCTTGGCCTTGGTAGCGCTTTCCTTTGCATCTGCTGAGTACAGAAGGCTTACGGTCTTTTCTCCGGCAAGGCCATCCGCGGAAAGGCCGTTGCGGTCCTGAAATGCCTTGATGGATTCCTCAGTGGTTTCTCCGTAATATCCGGTTACGGCTTTCATATAGCCCAAATCCTTGAGCTGTTCCTGCATGTCGGTGATGTCGCTGCCCTCCATGCCGAATTTGACGCAGTACTTCGGAGCGTTGTCGCTGTAAATGAGCGCGAGCGTCTGAACTCCGGCAACGCCGTCCACATCGAGCGTTATGCCCAGCTCCGCGGTAAAATTCACCTGCCGCTGAAAGAAGCGCACCGCATCTTCCGTGGCCGGGCCGAATTTGATCGTGGTTTCATCCAGGTCAAGGTAACCCAAACGGATTAGCCGCTCCTGCAGATCGCGCACGGCTTCGCATTCCATGCCGCGCTTAAGCGTCGGGTCGGGCGTGGGTGTGGGCGTCGGGATCGGCGTGGGGGAGGGGGAGGGCGTTGGCGGGGGCGTTATGTCAATGGATTGCACGTTTCCTTCCGGCGCTCCCTGGGAGAGCGCAAGCGCGGCAACTCCTCCGACGTTCACATCCCTGGCCTGCTCGGCCGCTTTTGCGTTGCCGCCGCGGGAAAGCAGCACGGCGCCCGCTATCATGAACGCCACAAAAAACGTAAGAGCGCCTCCCAGAATCAGCTTGCCGCGCAAGGGAAGCCGGCGCAGCGTGCGGGAGGCGCGCAACCCCGCGCGCCGCGCTCGCTTCAAGAAGCGGCTCCATGTGCGGTTCAAGTTTTTAAAAAATGCCTGCATCGGGTAAGCTCCGTTCAATCAAGTTGCGGGGCAGCCGCCGGGGCGGACAACCCGTTTCCAATATTTTAGGGGGTTTTCACGTGAAATTCAATGAAAACCGCGATATGTCAGAGATTATTTACAAAATAGTATCATACAAAACCTGCGGCAAGCTTGACGCAGGTTACTGAGAAACCTCACAAACGCAAGGGGATTCAATGGCATATCCTTAACTTTAGGGATATACATTAACTTAACGAAATGCTATAATAAAAACAATTACATTTGAAGCAAAATCTTGGTTTGGGAGGATATGCAATGGCGTTTTTTGATAAACTGGGCGAGATCACCAAAAACGTTGGCGACAAAACCAACGACATGATCGAAATCAATAAGCTTAATTCCAAAATCAAAACGGAGCGGACGGCCATTGAAACTGTGAAGGCCGAGCTCGGCGCGCTGTACTGGGCCAAATTTGAAGCCGGTACACAGTTGGACGACGATGCGGCTGCGCTGTGTGCGAAAATGAAAGGATCGTTTGAAGCCATCGCGGGATTCGAGGCGGAGATCAAACGTATCAAGGAAGAAAACGAAAAGAAGCCGGAACCCGCGTCCGCTGCGGCGGCGCCTGCAGCTTCCGCGCCGGTTGCAGAAGGCACGTTCTGCCCCAGCTGCGGCGCAAAGATTGCTTCCGGCGCAAAGTTCTGCCCGGAATGCGGCAGTCCTGCAGCGCCCGTGAAGCGCATTTGCCCTGCCTGCGGCGCAGAGCTTGCGGAAGGCGCGAAGTTTTGCCCCGAGTGCGGCGCAAAAGCATAGGACAGTTTCATTTGCATTTGATATGCATTATTAAACAGGAGGTATTATAACATGGCATTTTGTGGAAAATGTGGCGCACAATTAAATGATGGTGCGAAATTCTGCCCATCCTGCGGTGCGCCGACCGGCTCCGAGCAGGCTCAGCAGCAGACCTATCAGCAGCCTCAACAGGGCTATCAACCGCAACAGCAGGCATACGCCCCTGTGCAAAGCGATGCGCAGCAGAACAAGGTTATGGGCATACTGGCGTATTTATCCTGGTTGGTGATTGTTCCTTTGCTTGCGGCGAAGGAATCCCCGTTTGCACGGTATCATACCAATCAGGGCCTGGTGCTTGCGATCGTTGAGATCGCGTGGTGGATCCTGAGCGCAATTCTCACGGCAATTGCAACGGCTGCTTATTCGTTGGGGTTCCTTGCGGTTATTGGCGTAATCAGCTGGATTCTCGGCATTGTATTTCTGGTGTTCTCCATCCTTGGCATCGTCAACGCTGCAAAGGGTGAAATGAAGCCCCTGCCGATCATTGGCGGCATCAAAATCCTTAAGTAAACAGGCTTCGAATTGGAGCGCCCCGGTGAAACCGGGGCGCTTTTGCGCGTTGAAACAGACATATTGCAGATATTTGTCATTGCTGCGGCATATGGTTGCAAAGAACGAAAAGGATACGCTATATGGGATAGATAAGCAAAACATTTCCAGTTGACAGAATTGGTTTGTTGTTATAAACTCGATATAAGGCTTATAAAAACAAACCAAGGAGGGCAGTGTGGCGGAATATCAGATTTGGGATAGCGAGTACCGCTTTATGTGCATCGTTTGGGCAAACGCGCCTGTGGGCTCCGGGAAACTCGTGAAGCTTTGTGCGGCGGAGCTTGGGTGGAAAAAATCCACCACGTATAATGCCATCCGCAAGATGAGCGAAAAAGGGCTCATCCGAAATGAAGATGCGCTTGTTACCGTGCTGGTGCCCAAGGAGCGCGTGCAGACCGAAGAAAGCGGGGCTTTCATCGCGCGCACGTTCGCAGGCTCGCTGCCGCAATTCCTTACGGCGTTTCTTTCGGGCCGTGCGCTTTCGGCGGAGGAAGCGGAAGAACTAAAGTCGCTGATCGACGCACACCGGAAAAAGGAGGAGGAAACATGAGCGTTCCTGCATGGCTGGATCGGTTTATTTCCGCGCTGGAACCGGCGTTTTTGCAGATCCTGAACATGAGCATCACGGCAAGCTATGTGACCCTTGCGGTGCTGCTTGTGCGGCTGTTGCTGCGGCGGCTGCCGAAGCGCTATTCCTATGCGCTTTGGTCAGTAGTTGCGTTTCGGCTGGTTTGCCCGGCAAGCATCTCCTCGCTTTTGAGCATTTTTAACATCGGTATATTCGACATGACGGCGGCAACGGAGGGCGCGGAGCTTATTTATGTCCCGGGAAATATCGGGACGATGCAGGAACCATCCGTGACGGTCGGCATTCCGTATTTGAACGCGGCCATCACAGAAAGCCTGCCCGCCCCCACGCCTACAGCAAGCGCCAATCCCCTGCAGCTCTTACAGTTCATCGGCACAGCGGTCTGGATTTTGGGGCTGTTGGCTTTGGTCGTTTACGCTGCGGTTTCCCTTGTGCGGCTCCACTGCCGTGTGCGCGGCGCGGTCCGCATGGCGGGCACGGAGGATGTGTTTGAATGTGACGGGGTGAATACGCCGTTCGTGCTCGGCTTTTTCCGGCCGCGGATTTATCTGCCGTTCCGCCTGAACGAGGCGGAACGTGCACATGTGCTTGCGCACGAGCGGTTTCATTTGCGTCGGGGGGATCACATCGTGAAGCCGCTTGCATTTCTGCTTACGGCTGTGTACTGGTTCAATCCGTTCGTATGGGCGGCATATGCCTGCATGTGCACCGATCTTGAAATGCGCTGCGATGAGGCTGTGCTCGGCATGCTCCCGGCAGAACGCCGCGCGGATTACAGCATGTCCCTGCTTTCGCTCAGCACGGGGCGGCACTTCGCGCTTGCAAGCCCGCTCGCGTTCGGGGAAACCGGCGTGAAGCGCCGCATTAAGAACGCGCTTTCCTTCAAAAAGCCTGTGGCATGGCTTGCCGTGCTTGCGACAGCGGCATGCGTTTGCGCGGCTGTGGCCTGCGCAACGAATGCGAACGATACCGCCGCGCCGGAGAAAACCCCGGAGGGCACACTGGCGTCCGTGAACTGGGAACTTTATGCGTTTGATGAATGCCTGTACCTTTCGCCGCTGAGCTCCGACAGCAGACCTATAACTGAGGGCGTTGCGGAGTTTTACCGGATTGAAACGGACAGATTCACCATCCTTGACTCGCAGACGCAGGAGGTAAAACGGGAATTTGGAAAGGTGGACTGGGCATTTGAGCCGGTGGATGAGGAGGTGTTTGCCGCGCTCTTTATGCTGCAAGCCCCCGATATTTCGCAATACGAAACCCGGTTGCAATGCGAGCTTGGCGATGGGTATGTGCTTTACAAAATGGATGATGAACTATGGTTCGGGAAAACCGGTACGCACCGCGGCGCCCGCAAAGGGGAAAAATACATGTGGAGCCTGTACCGGCTCAACAGGATTTCCGATCTTGCATCGCCTTCGCCCATGGGTTCCGGGCTACCGCTTCCGCTGCGACAGCTCCGCGCCGGCCGCTATGCCACGGAAGATGGCATGGCGTGGTTGGACTTGCATGAGGACAGAACGTTTCAGTTCATCCGCAACATTGCGATGAGCTATGCGCCGGAGGGTGTGTGGGCCTGCGAAAACGGCGTGCTCACGCTTACGGTCTCAGAAGAGGAAACCTGCCGCTTCACCCTTGAAGAAGGCGGTGAAGCGCTCCGCTTTGAAGCGGGCATGGGCGCAGAGGAAGGCATGATCTTCCGTTACATCGGCCCCGTTCCGGCAAGCTGGGCGTGGGAGACCGTGATCTCGCCGTCGGAGGAAGGGGTTGCGGAATTCCTTGCGGCGGCGGGCGCCGATGTGATGAACACGGCATATGAAAACGACGCCTGCCATAACGTTACGCCGGCGGAAGTCTCTGCGGTATGGATTGACCGCTTTCAGATCTTCAAATTTGAAAAATCCTGCGCGTCCTATCTGTTATATGAAGGCGCCGTCTATCCGCTCGGCACATGGTTCGGCGGCATGGGCTTCACGGATGCGACGGTTGCGGATTTGAACCGGGATGGGGCAGAGGAGCTGTATTTCACCTGTTCCTGGGGCTCCGGCATGCACCGCGCACAGGCCGGATGCTTTGACCCCGCGCGCAGGGAAGTCAGGATGTTTGACTTTGCGTATGCGCATTCCGGGCAGGAAAGCGGGAGCGAGCTTGTGCTGCGCGCAGACGGCGAAGGGATCGGCGTGTTCGCCGCAGAGCTGGCTGCGAAGAGCTTTGTGGACTTTACCCTTGTGCCTGCGAAGGAGGTTGCGCGCATCGCCTCCGGGGAAGGCGGGGTTACGCTGACTTCCGCGAATGGAAACGCAGATTTCTATCCACTTGAATCAGACTCGGGTGCGTGAAACCCTTGCACTTGCATAACATGGAAAAGGGCGGTATCGGCCGCCCTTTTTACTTATCAAACTGCCTCGTGGCTTAGAATGTCACCGTTACGGTTGTGCCCTTGCCGAGCTCGCTTTCAAGCGCGACCCGGGCATTGTGGAATGCCGCGCCGTGCTTGACGATGGAAAGGCCGAGCCCCGTGCCCCCAATTTCCTTGGAATGGCTTTTGTCCACGCGGTAAAATCGCTCGAAGACCCGCGCCTGGTCGGCGGCGGGGATGCCGATACCGTCATCCTCAACGCGCAGCGCCACATGGCCGTTTTCTTCGGAAACGAAAACGCGCACATGGCCGTTCTCCCGGCTGTACTTCACCGCATTATCGCACAGGTTGAACACCATTTCATCCAGCACCTGTGAAACGCCGTTTACCGTTGCATGCTCGCCTGAAAGCGTGAGGGAGATCCCTCTCTTCCCGGCCGCCGCCTCCAACCTGCACAGTACGGAGGAAGCAAGCTCATAAAGATCCACCGGCCCCTTTTCAAACGGAACGGAATCTTCATCAAGCTGGGAAAGGCGCATGATGTCCCCGATGAGCGTGATGAGCCGCTGCGCTTCGTCGTAGATGTTCCCGGCAAAGTGAGGGATGTCCTCCGGCTTTACAAAGCCGTTTTTAATGATCTCCGCTGTGCCGGAAATCGAGGTAAGCGGCGTTTTCAGCTCATGGGATACGTTTGCGGTAAACTCGCGGCGCATGCTTTCACGGGCGTGCTTTTCCGTAATGTCCAGAATCACAAGCACCGCGCCTGCCACACGTTCTTCATGGTAAACGGGATTGGCGATAATCTGGAGATAACGTCCTTCCCGCTCGAACAGCTGCTCGCAGTGCTCTCCGGAAAGCGAGAGCTCAACGGCTTTGCGGAACCCCTCGCTGCGGTTGAGCGCGAGCACGCTCCGCCGGCTGAGCCCCGCTTCCGCGCCAAGCAGCCGAAGCGCGCCGGAATTATAGGAAAGCAGATCCGTATGATCGTCGATCACAAGGAAACCTTCGCTCATGTTTTCGGTGATTGCCGTAAATTCCGCCTGCTTGCGCTGAAGCTCCTCAATCTGGCTGTCGATCACACGGTTCTGATTGTAAATTTTCGAGAGCAGGGGGGAAAGTTCTTCATAAACCTCGCTCTGTTCCGGGTGCTCAAGGTCAATCGCATTCACCGGGCGCAGGATGCGCTTTGAAAGCGCGGATGCCAATACGCCGGAAAGGATTGCCGCCAGCACGAAAATCATGATTACGGGGGAAAGCAGGCCCATAATGAGCACCCAAACGGAATGCTGCGCAGAGGAAACGCGCAAAACCGTGCCGTCGCTCAACCGGGTGGCAAAGTAGATGCGCCGTTCATCGAACGTTGTGGAATAGCGCGTGCTTTCTCCGGCCCCCCCCGTAAGCGCTTCCCGGATTTCCTCACGATCCGCATGGTTTTCCATGGCCGCGGCTTCGGAATCACTGTCATAAAGCACGGTGCCATCCGCGGCAACCCAAGTGATGCGGTTTGTGCCGCGAAGCCCGTTGAAATATTCCATGCCGCTTTGTGCAAGCCCCTGGGCGATGTAAATCGCCTCGGTTTGCAGCTCCGCCTGAATCTGCTGGCCAAGGTGTTCATAAAGCATGCCGAAAATCAGGATGAAGCAAGCGAGCAGCACCGCTGTGGCAACAAGGAAAATGGAGCGGAAAATTCTTGCCGTCATGCCTCGTCCCCTCCGATCTTATAGCCGATGCCGCGCACGGTTTGGATCAGCGCGCCGCATGCCCCGAGTTTTTGCCTGAGCGTGCGCACATGCACATCCACGGTGCGGCTTTCGCCGTCAAACGCATAGCCCCAGATGCGGTCAAGAAGCTGCGCGCGCGTGAGCACGATGCCGCTGTTTTCAAGCAGCATACACAGCAGCTCGAACTCCTTGAGCGTCAGCGTTACATTCTGCCCGTCCACACGCACGATGTGCTTCACCGGGCAAACGTAAAGCCCGCCGAGCGAATAGTCCCGTTCCACATGCTCCTCCTCCGTGCGGCGCAGGAGCGCCTTGATGCGCGCGAGCAGCTCCATCATGCCGAAGGGCTTCGGGATGTAATCGTCTGCGCCGCTGTCCAGGCCCACCACTTTGTCAAACTCAGTGCTTTTTGCCGTGAGCATGATGATGGGAACGCGGCGCGTGGCGGTGGCGCTGCGCAAGCGCTTTAACACGCTGAGGCCGTCCTCCTCCGGCAGCATGATGTCGAGCAGCACAAGCGATGGAAGGCGCTGCTCCAGCGCCGCCCAGAAGGCGGAAGGGCGCTCAAACCCCTGCGCCTCCAACCCCTGGCTGTTGAGCGTATAGATGACGAACTCGCGGATGCTGTTATCGTCCTCCAGAAGATAGATCATGCGCTTACACCCCTTCGTTTGACGTATGCTTGCCCGTGAGCGAAAATTCAACCCACTCCGCAATATTCACCGCGTGGTCGCCGATGCGCTCGAAATATTTTGCGACCATCAGAAGGTCGATACACAGCTCGCCGTTTCGGCCATCCTCACCGATGAGGCCGATCAGCTCCCGCCGCACGGCAGAGAAAAGATCGTCCACCACATCGTCATAACGCATCACGGAATAGGCAAGTTCAAGATCTTTTTTCACAAAAGAATCGATGCTGTCGGTCACCATTTTGCCGGTGGCTTTTGCCATGTCCGCAATATGCACTTTGCTCTTGCTGTCGTTCTTGCGGATGTATTTTGTGATTTCAGAGATGTCAGCGGCCTGATCGCCGATGCGCTCCATGTCGGAAATCATCTTAAGTGCAGCGGAGATCACGCGGAGGTCGCGTGCCACAGGCTGCTGTTTGAGCAGCAGCTTGATGCAAAGCTGCTCGATTTCCCGCTCTTTCTGGTCGATTTCGGCATCCACCGCAACGGCCTTTTCGGCAGAAGCGGCGCTGCCTTCCAAAAGCGCCCGCGTCGCAAGGCCGATGGCCTCCTCGCACAGCGCGCCCATTTTGATGAGCTCCACATTGAGCAGTTCCAACTGCTCGTCGAACTGGTTGCGCATTATCCGAACCTCCCCGTGATGTAATCTTCCGTGCGCTTGTCCTCGGGCACGGAAAAGATGGTTTCTGTATCGCCGAACTCAATGACCTCGCCAAGAAGGAAAAACGCGGTTTTGTCCGAAATGCGGGCCGCCTGCTGCATGTTGTGGGTAACAATGACAATAGTATAGTCTTTTTTCAACTCCACGACAAGGTCTTCAATCTTGGAGGTGGAGATGGGGTCGAGCGCGCTTGTGGGTTCGTCCATCAAAAGCACCTCCGGTTCCACGGCAAGCGCACGCGCGATGCAGAGGCGCTGCTGCTGCCCGCCGGACATGCCGAGCGCGCTTTTTTTCAGGCGGTCCTTGGCCTCGTCCCAGATGGCGGCGCTGCGCAGCGAGCGTTCCACGATGTCGTCCAGCTTCACCTTGGATCGCACACCATGGGTGCGCGGGCCATACGCAATGTTATCATAAATGCTCATGGGGAACGGGTTGGGCTTTTGAAATACCATGCCCACGCGGCGGCGGAGCAGGTTTACATCCATCCCGCCGTAAACGCTCGTTCCGTCAAGCAGCACTTCCCCGGTGATGCGGCAGCCTTCCACCAAGTCGTTCATGCGGTTCAGGGACTTGAGCAGCGTGGATTTTCCGCAGCCGGAAGGGCCGATGAAAGCGGTGATCTCGTTTGCACCGATGTGCAGATTCACATTTTTAAGCGCATGAAAATCGCCGTAATACAAATTGAGGTCGTTGATCGAAAATTTATCCATAAATTCGTTACCTTTGCTTTGCTGAAACTTTTTTGGCGAGCCAGGCGGAGAGCGCGTTGATGCCTACGACCATCACGAGAAGTACAACTGCCGTAGCATATGCCTGCTCTGTATATAAACCGTTGGAGAGGAGCGCATACATATGAACGGCGAGCGTCCTCCCGGAACCCATAAGCGTTTCCGGCACGCCCGCAACGGTGCCGGAGGTGTAAATGAGCGCGGCTGTTTCCCCAACGATCCTGCCGATGGCGAGAATTACGCCCGCGAGGATGCCAGGCACGGCCGAGGGGAGAACGATGCGGAACACGGTGCGGAGCCGCCCTGCGCCGAGACCGAAGCTGCCTTCGCGGAAGGAGTCCGGCACGGCCTTGAGCGCTTCTTCCGTTGTGCGCAGGATCAGGGGCAGGATCATGATCGCAAGCGTGATGGCGCCGCTTAGAAGCGAGTATCCGAACTTGCAGGCAACAACGAGAAACAGAAAGCCAAAGAGGCCATATACAATTGAGGGAATGCCCTGAAGCGTTTCCGCCGTGATGCGCACGAGCGATACGAGCCGGTTTCCGCGCCCCGCATATTCTACAAGGTAGATCGCAGAACATACGCCAACAGGCACTGCCATGAGGAGCGAGAGCACCGTCATGGTGAGCGTATTGATCATCGCCGGCAGCATAGAAGCGTTTTCCGTGGTATACTCCCACGCGAACAGAGAGGGCTTGAGGTTGGGGATACCTTTGATCAGGATATAAGCCACAAGCGTTACGAGCACGAACACCGTGACTGCGGCGGAAAGCGTTACCGCAAGGCGCAGCAGCAGGGAGAGCGGCCTGCGCTTGTAAGCGCGCCAGCGTTCACTGCGGCTTTCCCGGTTGATCGCATTGGTTTCCATAATTATCCCTCCTTTTTCTTAAGGGCTGAGAAGGAAAGGTTAATCAACAGGATAAACACAAAGAGCACGACGGCCGTGGCGATCAGCGCTTCCCGGTGCAGGCCTTCGGCATAGCCCATTTCCACAACGATGTTCGAAGTCAGCGTGCGCACGCCGCTCAGGATGCTTGTGGGCAGGATTGGCTGGTTGCCCGCCACCATTTTTACGGCGGTCGCTTCCCCGATGGCGCGGCCTACGCCCAGAATCACCCCGGCGAGAATGCCGGATTTGGCGGCGGGAAGTACGGCGAAAAATACGCTGCGCTCATGCGTTGCGCCAAGCGCAAGCGCGCCTTCATAATAACTTTCCGGGACGGCGCGGATTGCGCTTTCTGAAACGCTGATGATCGTGGGCAGGATCATGATGCCGAGCATCAGGGATGCTGTGAGGATATTTTTACCGTTGCTGCCCCCCGTGAGCTGCTGAATCAGCGGCACGATGACAACGAGGCCGAAGAATCCATACACGATGGAAGGAATCCCCGCGAGCAGGTCAATCAGGGGCTTGAGCACCCGGTACAGCCTCTTTGAACAGAAACGGGCAAGATACACGGCGCAGAGAATCCCGACCGGCACGCCGATGAGAATGGCGCCCGCCGTCACATACAGGCTTCCGACGATCATCGGGAGAATGCCGAAGATGCCGTTGAGCGGTTTCCATTTCGTGCCGAGCAGAAAATTGGCAGGGCCGATTTCCGCGATGGTGGGGATGCCGTTTGCAAACATGAAGATGCAAATGAGTATAACGGCGAGGATGGAAATGCAGGCCGTAACCAGAAACACGATACGCATCAGCGTTTCACGCACCTGCCGGGCGTTTGGGCGCACACGCTCCGCATGCCTTTTCACTGTCATAAACGCTCCTTGTCCAAGTCATGCCAATGCGGGCCGGAAGGCCGGCCCGCGATTGATTCGCTTCGTTCCCTTATTTTACTTCGTTCCAGTCGGTGGTTTCGCCCATGAAGATGGCGCGCACCTGCTCGCTTGTAAGGCCGGTCATTTCGCTTTCGTTGTTTACGATGACCGCAATGCCGTCAAGGGCGATGGCGGTGGGGGTAAGTCCGGCTTCAAGCTCGCTGTCCTTTAAGTCGCGGGAGGCCATGCCGATGTCGCAGAGGCCGTCGATTGCAGAGGTCATGCCGGTGGAGGAGTCGCTCTGCTGGATGTCGATGGTCAGGTTGGGGTTGATGGCGTTATACGCTTCCTTGAGCTTTTCCATGACCGGGGTGACGGAGGAGGAACCTGCGACGACGATCTTGCCGCTGACGCTGCCGCCTGTGAAAGCGCCGGTGTTGCCTTCGCTGATGCAGTTGGCTTTTTCAACGACCGCCTGGCCTTCTGCGCTCAGAATGAAGCTCAAAAAGTCCTGCGCTTCTGCGCTGACGGTTGCCGTTGTAGCCACATTGAAGGGGCGGGCAACCTTATAGGTACCGTTCTTGACGTTCTCGGCAGTTGCGTCCACACCGTCAATCTGCAGAGCCTTTACGGTTTCGTTCAGAGAGCCAAGGGAGATATAGCCGATTGCAGCCTTGTTGCCGGCAACGGTCTGCATCATAACGGAAGTGCTGTCGGTAATCTCAGCGGTTTCAACGGTATGGTCAATCTTTTCACCCGCTTCGTTCTTCTGCTCAATGCCAAACAATTCGATGAACGCGCCGCGCGTGCCGGAGCCGTCCTCGCGGGAGACGACATAAATCGCGGTGTTTTCGGAGGCGTTGTTGCAGCCTGCGGCCACGACGAGCAGCATCAGGGCTGCCATGCAAAGTGCGGTAAGCTTCTTCATTGTAAAATCCTTCTTTCTTTTTGTTATTGTTTCCTCTTTTTTACGGACATATCATACGGCTTTCAGGTTAAGCGCAAAAGCACGGGAAAGTTAAAACTATGTAAAGCTGTGTTTCACAAAAAGAAAGGCAACCAATGCAACGGCCTGTCGAGAACTCCGGGGATTGTCAAGGGGCCGCAGCCCTTTGACTTTATTCCGGCTCCGGCGGCACGCACGCCGGAACGGATGAAACCCCTCAGGGTTTTGCACGCTGAGAAAACTCAAAAAAGTGGCGGCTCGCCACTTTTTTGACATGCAAATGCCCCGGCAGAGAGAACTGCCGGGGCATTTGTTAAGCCGGACGCTTTACACTTCCGGTATGACACGAATTTTGCCGAAGATCGGAATTTCGTAATATTCGCGTTTGAGCGCCTTTACGATGCAGATAATCATGATGACAAACCCGGCGATCATGCCGACGATGCCCACCAACCAGCCGATGAAGGGGATGATACAAACAAGCCCGCAGCAAATGTTCCAGATCATCAGGCAAACGCATTGGTTGGCATGATGCCTGAGATAATTGGAGGCATTGCCGACAAGCAAGCCCAAGATCATGAAAATGATGTTAAGATAGGAAAGCGCCGCAAGGTAGCGGTATTTTTCCTCATCCGTGCGTAGGCCTGCAGACTGGGCCGGAGCGGACTGTTGCTGCTGTTGGTTGGGGGCCGCCTGCGCGCCTTGAACCGTGCCGCAAACGGGGCAGAACTTTGCGCCATCGTTGATCTGGGCGCCACAATTACCACAAAACGCCATATTGAAAACCCTCCTGATTATTGCACGCCTTCCTGCAAGAAAAGGCGTTATTCATGTTCCGTCCTGCAATTACAGCCCGCGAATGCGCACTTCCACAACGCGCCCCACAACTTCAGCCAGCTCGCCGGGTACGATCATAGGTTCATATTTCGTGTTCGCGGGGATGAGCATAAGCGTTGAACCCATGTATTTTACCTTGCGCAAAAGCACTTCATCCTCTACGCGTACAACGGCAATCTGCCCGTTTTCAACGCGCGGCTGCAGGCGTACGAGAACGAGCGCGCCCTCGGGGATGAACTCCCCGATCATGCAGTCGCCCTCCACTTCCATGTAAAAATACTCGCCCGCGACAACATCGCTTGCGGGTACGCCGATATACTCCGAGATGTTTTCCTCCGCAAGGATGGGGAGCCCTGCGTGTACGCGCCCGACGAGCGGAACTCCCACCGTTTCACCGATGGGAAGGAACTGCGGCGATGCGGCAGCGCGCTGCTTGAACAGCGGCGTGACCTGCGCAGGCACTGTCTCCGGCCCGTCGATGCCGAGAAGATAATCCGCCGTTACGCGAAAATGGTCGCAAAGCTTCACGATTGCTTCATGCGGCAGCGGCACGCGCCCGGTTTCATATTTGCAAACTGCGGCCTTTTGAACCCCCAGAATTTCGCCCAGCTGATCCTGAGTAATTCCGTGACTTTTGCGCAACTGCTTCAATCTGCTCATAAGGCCCTCCGGAACTCTGATCATGATTCCTATTTATTGTAGCCTCCACGAAAATGAAAGGCAAGCAAAAATTTCTTAAAAACGCGAAAAATATCCTTGACAGTATCCTGATAAGATACTATAATATCGTTGACGGGATGAGGATAGCAAATAATTTCCTTTAAGGCAATCGAATTATCCCTACAAGAAATTTATGAGTATGGCTCGCACAGGAGGCTGACGATGAATTATTTCGGTATGTTTTTTTCCTTTATGTTGCCGGGAATCCTTCTGGGCAGTATGGGTGCAATTGCCGTACATCAGGAACTGCAGCGCCGTAAACGGCAAAAAGCACGGAAGGTGCAGCGGGCCGGGCAACCTGGGGCGAGGCGGGTTGCGGACAAGGGCAAGCTGTATGTTTATGATATGAACGCAGCGGCATAACGCCGCGCAGGCTTTCTGTTTATCGCGCCGGATTGCGGCGGGTAAAAATAAAAATCTATATGCGCCGAGGAAAAACCGCCGGGTAACCGGCGGTTTTTCCGTGTGCGTCCGTTTATTCCTCTGTCAGTTCCGCGTAAATTGCCTGCGCAGTTGCCGTACTATCCGCGCCGAGCAGCCAGGTTTCCTCCGCGGTTTCAAGCAGGAGGAAGGGCGGTGTTTCCGGGTTCAGGCAAAGCTCGCATACGCCATATCCTTCCACGCGGAATTTGCCCTGAAGGAACGTGTCGAATCCGGTGCCGGAAAGCTTGACTGCGTCGGGCAGCGCCTCAAGCAGCGCTGCGGAGCGGATCTCCGCCCGCTCCAGGCGGCAGAGCTCCTTCGTGTGCGTTGCAACCAGCTCATTTTCGTTCAGCGTGAGCGTAATGGGCGTGGTCTCAAGCCGGATCATCCACACGCCGAGGAGCGGCATTGCGAGCAGCAGCAGGGCGGAAATGCCGAGGATGAGCTTCCCGGCCCAATGGGCGAAGTTGAATGTCATCCCCATGCCGACGCGGTTGTTCACGCTCAGGTGCTTGTCGTTCGGGTTGCAGTAGATCAGCCCATAGATCCAGTAGCAGTCATCATCCGCGAAGAAGCCCTGCCCGCTTTCTGCGGTGAGCGATTCCTGGGCGCGGCGTGCGGCAAACTCCGTGCGGATGCAGACGATCATGAGGATCCCGACATACCCAAGCGCAAGCAGGAGAATGCCGGTGACGGAGTCGATCAGGAGCCAGAAACCGAGGCTGAACAGCCCTGTGAGCCAGGAGAAAGCGATCCAGGCGCGCCCCCATTGATACCGCCGCACACGGGTCAGGGCCGCGGTCAGGGCCGTGTTTTCATCCACGACCTCCGCGCGCTGGCGGTTGATGAGCCGGTAAAGGCCGGTGAAGAGCAGCACCATGAGTAAGTTTATGCCATAACCAAAGAGCATCCACGGGAAGGCCGCGTCTCTTGGCGCTGCTGCCAGCATGTGGAGGATGGGCACGAGCGCCATCACAAGCGGAGGCAGGAACCACAGGGGGCTCACAAGCTTTTTCGGCAGCGCTGCAAGGCGGAGATCCACAAGCGTTTCGCCCTTGCGCTCCGCAGGCGGGCAGGCCTGCTGCTTATAGGCACGAAGGCGCTTGTGGCACCGTACATAGGGGATGTAGGGCACGATCACCGCAGCGATGATCCAGATGAAGCAGAGCGTAAGGAAAACGGATGTGCGCTTGACCGGGAGCAGCGCGACCGGCAGCAGGGCAAGGATGAGCACAACGAGGTTCAGCTGCCGCAGGAACTGCTCGCAGATGGCCAGCACGGCTGCATCCTGCCGCGCTTCATAAGGGAGCGTCACGCCGAGGATGATGTTCTTCTTGGGCTTCGTTTCGTTGCGCAGCATGAAATATACGGGAACGAGGCAAAGATACAGGACGGCAAGCAGGAAATACTTCATGGCGTCATTCCTCCGTTTCGCTGTAAAGTGTGCGGCAGAGTGCGGCGAACTCTTCATGGGAAACGCCGCGCAGCTTCGCTTCGGAAACGATCAGCCGGAGCGAATCCCGCATGGCGGCGGGGATGCCCTGTTTTGCGCCGGCCGTTTCGCTGACCACCGCGCCGCTGCGCCGGTCCGTGCGGATATATCCTTCCTGCTTAAGCAGCTGATACGCCTTGCTGACGGTCATCATGTTCACGCCTGCTTCATCCGCAAGCGTACGGATCGTCGGCAGACGCTCGCCCGGCACAAGCGCTCCGCTTGCGATGCCGAGGACGATCTGGTTGCGGATCTGCAGGTAGATGGGCAGATCGCTGGAGAAATCCAATTGCAGGAGCATGATAAGCCTCCAAAGATTTTTGCATCACTTAGTATAATGCAAAAATGGAAGCCATGTCAAGCGAAGCAAACATGCCCAAGAGTTAACAGTCAATTCATATCCTGTGGCCAGCCTTTGGTTGTCCCGGTGTACAAAAAAGGGTATAATAAAACAATTCTGGTTAATGAAGAGGTACTGCAGAATGGTGAGACACCGCCGCAGAAGGCGCAGAAGAATTACACCCAAGTTCCTGATCATCCTGATTTTGTTCATCGCAGCACTGCTGATGGGCATTTTGGCGATCTCCGCGCTGGTTGAAAACGGAAAGACCCCTGCGGATGAACCGCAGGGCACGGACAAGCCAGGCTTTTTTGACACCCTGTTCGGCGGCAGTACGCCGGAGCCTACGCCCACCGTCACGCCGGAGCTTACGCCGGAACCTACGCCCACGCCCATCCCCATTCCGAGCCCAACCTCAACCGCAGGAACAAGCGCTGCGGATTTCGGGCTTGAAAGCGAGATGCAGCTCAATGGAAGCGCGGTGAGCAGCTATCGTGCGCCTGCTGATTTAACGTATCCTGAGGCTGAGGAATATACTGCGCTTGAGGGCGTCATTACGTTCCGCGGCAACAACTACCGCGACGACCCAACCTATGGCACGGCGGGTACGGTGAGAGAAAAAAAGCTTGCGCTCACTTGGACAAAAGAGATTCCGGGCTCCATCGCAAAGGGGAACCCTTCGGACGGAACGTGGTTCGGTGTGGGTTGGACAGGCCAGCCCCTCATTGTCCGCTGGCCGGAATCAACGCGCCGCATCATGAACCTGTATGATGAAAAAAAGAGCAAGGACGGCCTTGTTGAGATCATTTACGCCACCGAAAACAGCTACATTTATTTCCTTGACCTTGCGGACGGAAGCAGCACGCGCGACCGCATCAACGGCAAGTGGACCTATAAAGGCTCCGGCTCGCTCGATCCGCGCGGCTACCCGCTGCTTTACGTAGGCGCAGGCGACGAAGGGCCGAACGGCCCGGCGGAAAACCAGATCATCAGCCTGATTGACGGCCGAAAGCTGTACAGCTATGGCGCGAAGGACGAATACTCCGTGCGCAGCTTCTTCGGGTTTGACCCGGCAACGATCGTCCATGCGGCGAGCGATACCGTCACTTACGCTTCGGAGACGGGCATTGTGTATCAATTCAAACTCAACACGGTGTACGACGAGGCTGCGGGGACGATTTCCATCAACCCGAGCGACGTGCTCAAGTGGCGCTATACGACAAAGCGGAGCCGGGACGGGCAGGCGAACAACACCTATTGGCTCGGCTTTGAATCAAGCCCGATTTTCTGGAAGAACTACATGTACGTTACGGACAACTGCGGCGACCTCATCTGCTTTAACGTGAACACGATGGAGGTTGTCTGGGTGCAGGATGTGCTGGACGACACCAACTGCACGCCCGTGTTCGAGATGAACGAAGAAACCGGGGAGGCTTCCATCTATGTGGGCACATCGCTGCACTGGACTGTGGATGGCAACAACACCGGCGTAATCCCATTCTGGCGCATCGATGCACTCACAGGTGAAATCGTATGGAAAGCGCCGGGCTACCGCTGCACGCGGTCAAATGTGTCCGGCGGCATACAGGATACAGCTGCGCTTGGCAAGGGCAAGCTTTCCGACCTTGTTTACGTCGCCTATGCGATGACGACCGAAACCGAGACGCGCGGCCTCCTCGTCGCCTACAACAAGGCGGACGGAACGGAGGTTTGGAAGAAACACCTCGGCGCGTATGCATGGTCCTCCCCGCTGATTCTTTATGACGACAATGGCGATGGCTATGTGGTGCAGTGCGACTCCGCAGGGCACATGTATCTTTTCGATGGGCGCACCGGTGAAACGCTGGACAGGCTTGATCTCGAGGGCAACTTTGAAGCGTCGCCCGCCGCGTTCGACAATATGATCGTCGTCGGCACGCGCGCCTCCAAGATTTACGGCGTAAAGCTGAAGTAACCGGAAACCGGCAACTGCAAGGAAAGCGGAGCGGAAACTATGCGAGCGTTTCAATCCACGGAACTTCCCCAACAGATCAAGCGGGTATGGCAGCTGAGCGTGCCTGCGATCCTGACACAGATCTCCTCCATTGTGATGCAGTATATCGATTCTGCCATGGTTGGGAATCTGGGGGGCGGATGCATCGGCGGCAATCGGCCTTGTTGCTACCAGCACATGGCTTTTAGGCGGCCTTTGTTCCGCAGTATCGGCCGGTTTTTCCGTTCAGATTGCGCACCATGTGGGGGCCAGTGATAACAAAAAGGCGCGCGATGTGCTCAAACACGGCATCGTTACGGCGGTGATCCTTTCCGTGCTTCTCATGCTTGCCGGGATTGCAATCAGCGGCCCCCTGCCCGTGTGGTTGGGCGGCGAAGAAGAGCTGCACCGGGATGCATCGCATTATTTCCTCGTTTATGCCTGCACGCTGCCCTTCATGCAGCTGAGCTGGCTTGCATCCGCAAGCCTTCAATGCAGCGGGAACATGGTTACCCCCAGCATCCTTAACACGATCACCTGCGCGCTGGATGTGGGACTCAACGCCCTGTTGATTCCCCGTTACGGCGTGCTTGGCGCGGCGCTCGGCACGGGGTTCGCAACGGCGGTTGTAGCCATTGTGATGATGTGGGCCTGTTTTATTCGTTCGCCGGAATTGGGCATCAACCGAAAAGAGCACTGCAGAACAGATCGGGAGATTCTGAAGCGGGCTTTGCGGATTGGAAGCCCCGTCGGTGCGGAGCAGATCGCCATGAGCGGAGCAATGGTGGTAACCACCATGATCGTCGCCCCGCTTGGCACGGTTGCCATTGCGGCGAATTCCTTTGCCATTACGGCCGAAAGCCTGTGCTATATGCCCGGCTACGGCATCGGCGCCGCGGCGACCACCCTGGTCGGGCAGAACATCGGCGCAGGGGAATACAAGCTCGCAAAACGCTACGGCAACATTGCGATCGGGATGGGCTGTGCAATCATGACGCTGATGGGGATTGTGATGTATTTCATTTGTCCATTGGTGTTTCAGATGCTTACGCCGGACCCTTCCGTCCGGATGCTTGCGGCGGAAGTTTTGCGCATTGGCCTCATTGCGGAGCCGCTTTATGCTGTGTCGATTGCCGCATCCGGGGCGCTGCGTGGCGCGGAGGACACGCTGGTTCCCAGCATCCTGAACCTTGCGAGCATCTGGGTCGTGCGGCTTGGGCTGGCGCTTTTGCTGGTCGGCCCGCTTGGACTGCACGGCGTGTGGGTGGCCATGGCCGCAGAGCTTTGCGTGAGAGGGCTGCTGCTCCTGATGCGGCAGCGCCGCTCAAAGTATTATTCCGGTTCCATGCACCGGCATATTCACGCTGCTGAATAGCGCGTTGTGCGGCATAAAGGACAAGATGTAAATCTCATTGATGTGCCGAAACAAAAGCCCCGCTCCAATTGTGTGGAGAGGGGGCTGCTTGTTTTTACCCGCGTCCCAACAACCAATCGGAAGAGACGCCGAGAATTTCTGCTAAAGCTTTGAGCTCCTTGTCGGTAACGGGCCGCTTTTGCCCTTCCAGCAGGGAGAGCGCAGGTATGCTGATGTCAACGCCTTCGGTTTGCAGGCGCGCAAGCAAATCGATCTGCTTCATGCCAAGCTTCAGCCGCATTTGTGTGACGCGAGTGCCAACGATATTTTTTTCGCCTAATCCAAGCTTTCTGGTATTCAAAACGCCGCCCCATTTCCTTTTGTCATAGTATATGAGAAGGGGCTCTTTTCAAATTTGGCATTACCAAATATAATAAGAATATTTGGAGATACCAAATTTGGAGGAACTTTATGAAAAGAAAACCGATATGCTGTTTTGTGGGAGAAAAGCCGCAAAAGTTCCCGTGGGGATATGATGAAAAATGGCCTGATTGCATCCGACTGAAAGAAAAGCTGGCTTTTGAAATTGAGACCATGCGGCAAAAGGGTGTTAAATCCTTTATAAGCAATATGGCAATGGGCGTTGAGCTGTGGGCGGCCGAAATCGTTGTAAGTTTAAAGCAATAGAACATTTGTCAAGGGCGTTTTTTGCGAAGCATAACACTTTCTTGTACAAGCGTCAAACATAGGTTACACTTTTGCATGCTTGCACGAAGTCATGGGAAAGCGGCTGGGGTGCGTTCCGGGGGCTAGCCCCGGGAACGGCGCGATCACATCACACCGAGGTACTGTTCGACCACCTGGTTCGGCGACTTCATGCCGAGGCAGGGTTTCCAGATTTTGTTTGACCGCCGCTGGTAGTCAGCCAGTTGTTTTCGACCGTCCTCCAGGCTAAACATTCGAAGCTTGCTGTAGAACCGTTCACCGTCAATTCGGTGCTGCCGCTCGACCTTGCCGTTGTGCCGCGGCGTCGCAATCCGGATTCGGTGGTACTCGATTCCCATATCCAACAGCGCTTGCTCAAACAGCGTCTTGTGCTTCGCCTTAACCACCATTAACGAGTTGGTGAATTCCGTGCCGTTGTCCGTCTGTATCATCCGGATCGGAAAAGGTGCATGCGTGATCAGTTTCATCAGAAAGTTCTTTGCGCTATAGGTGCTTTGCTCTTCATACATCTCCCGATACGTCCATCGGCTGCACTCGTCTACTGCCGTGAATTGATAGTATTTCCGCCCGTTTACGATGCATTCCGTCGGTACATGCTTCACGTCCATCTGCACCTTTTGCCCGATGTACTCCGCTCGCTGGTATGGCTTTGGCTTCCTCGTTTTCTTCTTCTTCCCCTTCGCTCCCTTCAGCTTCATTGCCATGTTCTTGTAGCTCCCATAGCTCCTCGAATACCCGTCTCTCTCCGCCGACAGCTGGTACGCCTGCACGATATCTTGCCAGCCACATTGCTTCATCCTTCGCCGTATGCTTCGCAGCTCCTCGTCCGTGTGCTGCCTTGGCGAGCTGTGCGGTCGTCGGCTTCTACTCTCCAGACTCTCTCTCGTCCCATCCCACCGTTTCAGCCATTTATGCACCGTCTTGCGGCTGATTCGATATCTGCGCGCTGTTTCTGCCACCGTGTGTTTCTGCGCATACGCGATGTACAGTTGACGATATTTCGTCTCCGTGTTACTCTTTCCTTCCCAAGCTTGTTCCTCCTTTGGCTATTGGTTCCTGAAAGTCCCAATATT
>DCKB01000068.1 GCA_002320595.1 Christensenella sp. UBA1685 | reverse complement strand
AGTGTATGTGCACTTGCAAAAATCCGCGAGGTGTCATTCCGGTTTACTTGCGGAATAGCAAGCAAATCCGGTGGGCACCCACACGGAGATTTTTCATCATTGGGCATATGTCTGCGCTCCCGACAAGAGTAGCGGACACAGGGTATAAGATATAAAGATCAGCATTGCCTGTATCGGTTTCTGTCTGAAAGCATTATGGCGGAAATGGTCAATCACGCAGCAGAAAGAAGAACAGCGTGACTTCACGCCACGCTGTTCTTGCTAAAAATTATAAACCTGTCTTATTACGAGCTACCCTGTTGGGAGCTTTTTTATTGGTAGCGCATCGTTTGCGCAAGCGAGGTGCAGGTATGCCGGCGCATATGCTGTATACTGGGAAAAAGTTATTGCTATAATCTAAACCAAGATCTGTGGGGGTATGGTATGGAACAGAAAGCGAGCGAAATTCAGAAGCAACGGATTAAAGAAATAGAATCTGCTGCAGATCGCCTTGTGGGAAAATGCAAAATAATGTTTGTTTCCTCTGTCAATGAAAATGGATACCCAAGGACTTGCTGTGTGAGCAAGTTAAAGGATACGGGATTCAGGGATCTAGTATTCGTAACATCAAAAAGAAGCGAAAAGCAAGGTAAGGCCAAACATTTTGAGGCCAATTCAAAGACAAGCATCTACTTTCAGGACGGAGAGGATTCATTAACCCTTGTGGGCGAGGTGAATTTTATAACCGATAGAGCAGAAATGCAAAATTTATGGAATGAAAACGATAAAACTTTTTTCCCAAAAGGAATTGACGACGCCAAAATAAGGTTTGTTCACTTTCATACTTTGGAGGCAACTTTCTGGATTGATCATAAGTTCAGAACAGTGAAGTATAAATGAATTGCAGCTCCCGGCAACGCCCATGCCGTTTTGCCGGCGGAGCCGGAGGGCTGTTCACAGATAATTAATGTTTTTACGGTTTCCGCTGTGGTATGATATCGCAGAATGCAGAAAGGATGAAATTGGTACGCGTATGAATGGAATAAAGAAAAAAATCCTGTATATTTGCGCAGCCCTGCTTTCCTGCGTCTTTGTGTGCATGGCAGGATGCTCTATGCCGGAGCAGCAGATTGCCGCATCCCCCGTTCAGGCTGAGCAGACGCCGGAAGCCGGCAATGCTGCGCAGCCCAGCCATTCCCCCGCCCAGACCGTGCAAACGCCGGAGTCCGCCGCCCCTGAGCCGGAATCTCCTTTGCCCCTGCCGGAACCCTACGAAGCAGTGATCGCCCAGTATGCCGACGCAATGAGCCACGGCTATTATGCCTCGCTGGGGGTTGAAGAACGGGATAAAGCCTTTGGAGAAGATGTGGCTCCCGAATGGCGGATCATCCAAAATCCGGCATATTATGCGCTGCATGACTTTGACGGCAACGGGACGGACGAACTGCTCATCGGCACATTGATGGATGGAATCCCCACCTTTTATGACATGCGTTCCATTGCGGGCGGTGAAGCAGTGCGGCTGTTTGACGCAAGCTTTGGGTACCGCACAAACTTTAACGTATACGCGGACGGAACGATCAAGGTGACATGGAGTTCCAGCGCCTTTGAATCCGGGTTTGATATTATAAGGTAAGCGGCGCGGAAGCTGTGCTGCTTTCCTCCCAGAAAACCATGGTGGACATTGAAAATGCAGATGCCCTGCAGTACTTCAAGGACGGTGCTGAAATCAGCGAAGAGGAATACTTCGCACTCGATTCAAGCTATGATGCGCTTGGGCCCCAGCCCCTTAACTGGGTTTGTGTGACGGAATGAACGCATGCGGCTCCGCAATTGGCGGCAGCCCGGTGTACAAGGCAAGCCGTTTGAACGGCAAAAGCGGCTTTCCTGCCCATGCGAGCCGCTTTTTTGATCGATTCAGGCCGCGGAAACACGCGCCGTTGACAGCCGCCCGGCCGGGTATCTATAATAAATGCGATTTATGTCATATGGGGCTTTGTTTCCCGATGGATTGGAGGAATCAGAATATGAAGCCGCACAGCAAATTCAATGCGGCGCGAAGGGCGCTGCTCTTCTGGTGCCTGTTCATCGGCATCGGCGCTGTGGCAGGCGCTGTGGGGATGCTCGCTGCACCGGACGGCAGCGCGCTGGGGATGGAGGGTATGCTTCCTTATTTTCAGGTGCTTCCGCCGGCGGAATATCTGTACCAGGATTTCGTTTTTCCCAGCATTGCGCTTTTATGTGTAAACGGAATTCCCAACCTGATTGCGGCAGCGCTGCTTTTCAGGCACAAAAAGGCGGGGATTATCTCGGGCGGGCTTTGCGGGACAAGGGTTGAGAGCATTTGCTGCCGGCAGGGCAACCCGCTGCGCCGAACTACCTTTTACACGGCGCAGGAAGCCGAGCCGAAGGCTTGCTGATTTCCGTCCGCTTCGAGCAAACGAATGGCAAGAAACGTCGAGCGATTTTTTTCTGATTTTGTAACATATCCGTTATAAGGCGGTAAGAGGATGAGAGCATGAACGAGCAGGTCTTGGCTGTCCAGCGGATGCAGGACTATATTGAATCGCATATCGAGGAGGAAATCACAATGGCAGGCCTGTCATTGGCCTCGATGTTTTCTCCCTGGCATTCCTACCGGCTGTTCCGGCAGTATACCGGGCTGACCCCGGCGGAATACATCCGGCGGCTGCGGTTGTCCCAATCGGCCCTCCGGCTGAAAAACGAAAATTGCCGCGTAAGCGATGTAGCCTACGCGCTCGGGTTTGGCAGTGTGGATGGCTACCAGCGTGCGTTTTTCAAGGAATTCGGCCGCAATCCGGGGGCATATGCCAAAGATCCCGTTCCCATCTCGCTTTTTATCCCTTACGGTGTAAAATTCAGAGAACTCAGAAAGGAACCACACAACATGGAACAAGTGCAAAGCGTATTCATTCAAATGATTCGGAAACCGGAACGCAAGGTGATTCTCAAGCGCGGCGTCAGTGCAGAAGGATACTTCCCTTATTGTGAGGAGGTCGGCTGCGACGTTTGGGGGCTCCTGAGCAGCATGGATTCCCTCTCCGGGGAGCCGGTATGCCTGTGGCTGCCCGAGCGGTACAAAAAGCCCAATACCTCCACTTATGTGCAGGGTGTTGAAACGGCGCCGGATTATGCGGGCACCGTGCCGGAAGGCTTTGATGTAATCACCCTTCCCGCAGCGGATTACCTGATGTTTCAGGGCGAACCCTTCCGGGAGGAAGACTACTGCGAGGCGATTGCTGCGGTGCAACACGCCATGGATCGCTACGATCCGGCAGTCATCGGCTGTGAATGGGACGATGAAAACCCGCGCATTCAGCTTGAGCCTCGCGGGGAACGCGGCTATATTGAATTGCGTGCCGTAAAGCCGAGGTCCGGCCGATGAACGAGCACAGGATCGACAAGCACCTGAAATGCCCGAAGTCCTAAATAAGGCCATGGGGAGCGTGCCATATTGCGGGTGAACGACTTTATAACAACCTTTCGCTACAGAAAAAAGGACATTCCTGTTGTAGACGGCGTTTCCTTTGAAGTGTATGAAGGGAAGACCCCCGGCATCGTGGGGGAATACGGCTGCGGAAAAAGCACACGACAACGGGTGCCATCCCACCATTTCCTCCTTCACCCCATCCCTCCTCCCTGCCCAATGTGTATTGCAACCCTGCGCCGCTTCCCTTCGCCACGGGAATGACCGCTTGACAAAGCATGCGTTCTATGGTAACATTGCAGGCAATTGAATGAATATTAATACGCAGACGGAATTATGCCCGTATCGGACGTTTCAGAGAGCCGGCGGTTGCTGCAAGCCGGCCCAGAAGATACTGTGCAGTCTCCTTCCCGAGTAGAACGCCCCAACCCCGGAACAGTAAGGCGTTACGGCCGCCCCGTTACAGGCTAGAAGCTTGTTTGAGCTTTGAACACGAGTGATCGTCCATTCCCTAACCGCGTTGGGATGCGATAATCAGGGTGGTACCACGAACTTTCGTCCCTGAAGCCAATTCGGCTTCAGGGTTTTTTTAAAGGATATAATCCCGCTCCATGCACGGCGCAGCACGCCGGGCAGGCGGGTTTTGGAGGATTTTTATACATGCAGATGACAGGCGCAAAAATCTTGATGGAATGCCTGCTGGAACAGGGTGTGGATACCGTTTTTGGCTACCCCGGCGGCACCATCCTGAACGTTTATGACGAGCTTTACCGCTATCGCGGCAAAATTCGGCATATTCTCACCTCCCATGAGCAGGGCGCTTCCCATGCAGCGGACGGCTATGCCCGTTCCACCGGCAAGGTAGGCGTGTGTTTCGCCACCTCCGGCCCGGGGTGCACCAACCTCACCACAGGCATCGCCACGGCTTATATGGACTCTTCCCCCGTGGTATTCATCACCTGCAATGTGGCGGAAAACCTCGTGGGCAAGGACTCGTTTCAGGAGGTTGACATCACGGGCATCACCATGCCCATCACCAAATGCAACTACATGGTGCGCGATACGGCCAAGCTTGCGGACATCGTGCGCGAGGCATTCGCCATCGCGCGCGGCGGAAGGCCCGGCCCGGTGCTCATCGACATCGTGAAAAATGCGACCGCCCAAACGGCGGAGTTTACCCCTCTGCCGCGGGAAGCGCATGCTTCCGCCGGGCGGCTTGGTGCGCTCATCAAGCGCGCTTCCCATGACCTGCGCGCTCCGGAGCCGGATCTCAACGATGTGCACAAGCTTGTGCACATGATCCAAGCCTCACAAAAGCCCCTTCTGATCTGCGGCGGCGGCGTGGTGCGCAGCCGGGCGGATCATGAATTTCTCGCCCTTGCGGAATGCATTGACGCACCCGTTGCCGTAACCGTGATGGGCGGCGGCGGCTTCAAGGGGCGCAATCCGCTCACTACGGGCATGATCGGCATGCACGGTTCGCAGGCTTCCAACATGGCCTGCGACAGCTGCGACCTGCTCATCGCCGTGGGCTGCCGCTTCTCCGACCGTGTGGCGCTCGATCCCGCAAGCTTCGCAAGCCAGGCGCAGATTGTGCAGATCGACATCGACCGTTCCGAGATCAACAAGAATGTGCAGACTGACCACCATATCATCGGCGATGCAAAGCGCGTGCTGCAAATGCTGTTGGACGAGCTTGAGCCGATGGATCATACCCCGTGGAAGGATTATGTGTTTTCTTTTAAAACGGAAACAGAGTATGACGAAGGCGGGAGCACCCTTACGCCCAAGCAGATTACGGATGCCATTGCGCGCCTTATGCCGCAGGACACCATGGTTGCAACGGATGTGGGCCAGCACCAGATGTGGGCCATCCAGCATTTCCATTTCGATTACCCCGGCCAGCTTCTGACTTCCGGCGGCTTCGGCACGATGGGCTTTGGCCTTGGCGCCGCCATCGGCGCCAAGGTCGGAAACCCGGAAAAGACCGTGATCCATATCACGGGGGACGGCAGCTTCCGCATGAACTGCAACGAGCTTGCCACCGAGCAGTATTATGACATTCCGGTCATCACCTTCGTGTTCAACAACAACACGCTCGGCATGGTGCGCCAGTGGCAAACGCTGATTTATGATAAGCGTTATTCCGAAACCACGCTGGACCGCGCGCCCAATTTCGTAAAGCTCGCGGAGGCTTACGGGCTGCGCGGCAAACGCGTTTGCAACGTAAAGGAGCTGGAGGCGGCGATCACGGAGGCCATGGAATGGAAGCACGGCTATGTGATCGACTGCGCCATCGACCAGGATGAAATGGTTCGCCCCATGGTAGGCGGCGGCAGCCGTATCACCCAGTTCATTATCGATTAAAGGAGGGATGCACATGGACCGCGCAGTAAGACGTTCCCTGTCCGTTCTGGTGGACAACGAAGCCGGCGTGCTTTCCCAGGTTTCGCGCCTGTTTTCCCGCAAGGGCTACAACATCGAATCCCTGGCTGTCGGCACGACGGATGACCCGGCCGTTTCGCGCATCACCATTGAGGTGCTCGCGGACGATAAGCAGATCAACCTGCTCAGCAATCAGCTGCGCAAGCTGCTGCCCGTGCATTCCGTGAAGCTGCTGCACCCGGAAAATGCCATCCGGCGCGAGCTGATTCTCATCAAGGTCAGCGTTCCCACAAGCGAGATCGGAAACCGCGTCATCCAAATCGCAAACATTTTCCGCGCGTCGATCATCGACGTTTCCCCGACGACGCTTACCCTTGCCATGATCGGGGAGGAAAGCAAGGCCTCGGCCATTGAAAACCTGGTAAAAGAGTTCGGCATCCTCGAGCTGGTGCGCACCGGCATGATCGCACTGGAACGGGGCTCAGATACAATTTATGAGGACACAAAAGAAAAAGGAGAGTTTAATTATGGCAAAAATGTACTATGAAAAAGACTGTGACCTCG
Organism: Christensenella sp. UBA1685; assembly: GCA_002320595.1. Classification (GTDB taxonomy): domain Bacteria; phylum Bacillota; class Clostridia; order Christensenellales; family CAG-138; genus UBA1685. Next base: position 33,426 of record DCKB01000068.1, on the reverse strand, counting down.
GCAAGCTTGACGGCAAGAAAATCGCCATCATCGGGTACGGTTCGCAGGGCCATGCGCACGCGCTCAATCTCCGGGATTCCGGCTGCGATGTAATCGTCGGCCTCCGCCGCGGCGGCAAATCCTGGCCGGTAGCCGAGAAGGACGGATTTGAAGTGATGACCGTTGCGGAAGCCACCAAGGCCGCAGACATCATCATGATCCTGATCAACGATGAAGCGCAGGCCGATATGTACAAGGCCGATATCGCGCCCAATCTGACAGATGGCAAAGCCATCGCCTTCGCGCACGGCTTCAACATCCGCTATAAGCAGATCGTCCCTCCAGCGGGCGTGGATGTGTTCATGGCCGCCCCGAAGGGCCCCGGCCACACCGTCCGCTCCCAGTACGTTGCCGGCAAGGGCGTGCCCTGCCTCGTCGCGGTGGAGCAGAATGCAACGGGCAAGGCGTATGACATTGCGCTTGCCTACATCGCCGGCATCGGCGGCGCCCGTGCGGGCATCATGGAAACCACCATGCATGACGAAACCGAAACCGACCTCTTCGGCGAGCAGGCCGTGCTCTGCGGCGGCGTTGTGGATCTGATGCGCTGCGGCTTTGAAACGCTCGTTGAAGCAGGCTACGAACCGGAAAACGCCTATTTCGAGTGCATCCATGAGATGAAGCTCATCATAGACCTCATCAACAAGGGCGGCGTTGCGGCGATGAACTATTCCATCTCCGACACGGCGGAATACGGCGAATACGTTTCCGGCCCCCGCGTGCTCCCTTACGAGCAGACCAAGGCCAACATGAAGGCCGTGCTGCAGGAGATTCAGGACGGCACTTTCGCGGGCAAGTGGATCGCGGAAAACAAGAACGGCCGCTGCTTCTTCAACTCCAAGCGCGAAACGCTTGCCAAGCATCCGATGGAAGTCATCGGCAAACAGCTGCGCGAGCAGATGCTTTGGAAGAACGATTCCGATTTGGACAAGGCTTCCAACTAAGCAGAGCTTTTGGGAAAGCGGAACTCCCCCGCTTTCCCCTGGTTTCTCACAGGCAGCCTGCCCTCCGGCGCGCCGCCTTTTTCACACAAATGAGAACGAGGATTAACACATGCTTTCCGATAACATCAAAACCGGCGTGGAGCGCGCGCCGAACCGCAGCCTGCTTTACGCGCTCGGCTATACGGAAGAGGAAATTCGCCGCCCGCTGATCGGCGTTGTGACCTCCTTCAACGAAATTGTCCCCGGGCACATGAATCTCGACAAGATCGCCGAAGCGGTGAAGGCCGGCGTGCGCGCAGCCGGAGGCACCCCCGTGCTGTTCCCCGCCATCGCCGTGTGCGACGGCATCGCCATGGGGCACATTGGCATGAAGTATTCGCTTGTCACGCGCGACCTCATCGCCGATTCCACCGAGGCCATGGCGCTCGCCCACCAGTTTGACGGGCTCGTCATGATCCCAAACTGCGATAAAAATGTGCCCGGCCTCCTGATGGCCGCAGCGCGCATCAATGTCCCCACCCTCCTTTGCTCCGGCGGGCCGATGCTTGCAGGGCGCCTGAAGGATGGCCGCCGTACCTGCCTCAGCCACATGTTCGAGGCCGTGGGCGCTTACCATGCGGGCACGCTCGACGCGGACGGCGTGCGCGATTATGAGGAAAACGCATGCCCCACCTGCGGCTCCTGCTCGGGCATGTACACCGCAAACTCAATGAACTGCCTTTCGGAAGCAATCGGCATGGCGCTGCCCGGCAACGGCACCATTCCCGCCGCATATTCCGCGCGCCTGCGCCTTGCAAAGCATGCGGGCATGAAGATCATGGAGCTCGTGGAAAAGAACATCCGCCCCCGCGACATCATGACCGAAGCCGCCTTCTACAACGCGGAAACCGTGGACATGGCGCTCGGCTGTTCCACCAATACCATGCTGCACCTGCCCGCCATCGCCCATGAGGCAGGCGTTGCGATCAGCCTGGATGCGGCAAACGCCATCAGCGCGAAAACGCCGAACCTGTGCCACCTTGCCCCTGCCGGCGACACCTTCATGGAGGATCTTGACCTTGCAGGCGGCGTTGCAGCCGTGATGAAAGAGCTTGCAAAGAAAAACCTGCTGGATCTTTCCGTGATGACCGTAACGGGCAAACCGCTTGCGGAAACCGTGAACGCGGCCGAAAACCGCAACGAGGAGATCATCCGCCCCGTGGAGCGGCCGTATTCCGAAAACGGCGGCATCGCGGTGCTCAAGGGGAACCTTGCAAAGGACGGCTGCGTCGTGAAGCAATCCGCCGTCGCCCCCGCGATGATGAAGCATGAAGGCCCTGCCCGCGTGTTCAATTCCGAGGAGGAGGCCATCGCCGCCATCTACGCGAAAAAAATCAACCCCGGCGACGTGGTGGTTATCCGCTATGAGGGGCCAAAGGGCGGCCCGGGCATGCGCGAAATGCTCAACCCCACCTCCGCCATCTGCGGCATGGGGCTTGGCGAAAGCGTTGCGCTCATCACGGACGGCCGCTTCTCCGGCGCAACGCGCGGCGCATCCATCGGCCATGTAAGCCCGGAAGCCGCTGCAGGCGGCGTCATCGCCCTTGTGAAAGAAGGCGACCGCATCCGCATCGACATCCCCGCCTGTGAAATTGCGCTGCTCGTTTCGGATGAGGAGCTTGCCCGCCGCAGGGCGGCATGGGTCTGCCCGGAGCCAAAGGTGAAAACCGGCTACCTTGCGCGGTATGCCAAGCTTGTAAGCTCCGCCGATCAGGGCGCCATCCTGCAATAAGCAACGAGGTCGCATATGAAGCAAATTAAAATTTTTGATACCACGCTGCGCGACGGCGAGCAATCGCCCGGATGCAGCATGAACCTGCAGGAGAAGATCGAGGTCGCCCGCTGCCTGGAACGGCTCAAGGTGGATGTGATCGAAGCAGGCTTCGCCATTTCCTCCCCCGGGGACTTTGAATCCGTTGAAACCATCGCGCGCACGGTGAAGGGCTGCACCGTCGCCTCCCTTGCGCGCGCCGCCGCGGGCGACATCGACGCGGCGTGGGACGCCGTGAAGAAGGCGGCGGACCCGCGCATCCACCTGTTCATCGCCACCTCCCCGCTGCACATGGAATATAAGCTGCGCATGAAGCCCGAAGAGGTGCTCGAAAAGGCGGCGGCCATGGTAGCCTACGCGAAGAAATACTGCGCGAACATCGAATTTTCCGCAGAGGATGCCACGCGCAGCGATCCTGCCTTCCTTGCCAGGGTTGTGGAGGCCGCCATCCGAAACGGCGCCACCACCGTGAACATCCCGGATACCGTTGGTTACACTACGCCGGACGAGATGCGCGCGCTGATTGAATACCTGCGCGCAAACGTGGAAAACAGCGACCGGGCGGACTTCTCCGTGCATTGCCACAACGACCTCGGCATGGCAACGGCAAACTCGCTTGCGGGTGTACTCGGCGGCGCAGCGCAGATCGAATGCACCGTCAACGGCCTTGGCGAGCGCGCGGGCAACACCTCCCTTGAAGAAGTGGTGATGGCCATGCGCACCCGCGCGGATGTGTTCGACGCCACGACGCGCATCGACACCACGCAGATTTACCGCGCCAGCAAAACGATCTATGACATCATCGGCCAAAGCGCGCCGCTCAACAAGCCCATTGTGGGGAAAAACGCCTTCATGCACGAAGCGGGCATCCACCAGCACGGCGTGCTTGCAAACAAGCAGACCTATGAGATCATGACGCCGGAATCCATCGGCATCCGTGCGGACAACATCGTGCTTGGCAAGCATTCCGGCAAACATGCGTTTGAATCGCACCTCAAGGAGATGGGGTATACCCTTTCTGCAGAGGAACTTGTGTGCTGCTTCCAGGAATTCAAGGTGCTCTGCGACAAGAAGAAGACCGTGAACGATGCGGACATCGAGGCGCTTGTGACGCACAACACCAAGAAGAGCGCAGCTGCCGAAGGCGGCTATGCACTTGACTGGTTTGCCGTGCATACGAGCAACTTTACCACGGCAACGAGCACCATGAGCCTCAAGCGGGGCGATGATCGCTTCGAGGAAGTGTGCCTGGGCGACGGCCCCATCGACGCTTCCTTCAACGCCATCGACAAAATCATCAAGCCCATCCCGCACGCGTTCGAGCTTTACACCATCAACTCCATTTCCGAGGGCAAGGACACGCTCGGCAGCGTCACCGTGAAGCTTTCGGCCGGCGGGGCAACGTTTACGGGCCGCGGCCTTTCCACGGACATCATCGAAGCGAGCATCCTCGCCTACATCGAAGCGGCAAACAAGCTGCAGCAAAGCCCGCTTGCAGCGGAACAAGCCAAGGAGGAGGCATAACACATGGGCATGACCATGACGGAAAAGATTCTCGCCGCCCACGCGGGGCTTCCCTGTGTGAAAGCGGGCGATTTGATCGAAGCGAAGCTGGATCTTGTGCTTGGCAACGACATTACCACCCCCGTTGCCATTACCACGTTTGAAGCGGCTGGTCTTACAAAGATCTTTGATCAGGATAAGATTGCCATCGTGCTCGATCATTACACTCCCTGCAAGGACATCAAATCCGCAGAGCTCTGTGCACAGGCGCGCGCCTTTGCCAAAAAGCACGGCATCACGCACCTGTACGACGTGGGCGAGGCGGGCATTGAACATGCGCTTTTGCCGGAAAAGGGCCTTGTCGCCCCTGGGGATTGCGTGATTGGCGCGGATTCCCACACCTGCACCTACGGCGCTTTGGGCGCGTTCTCCACGGGCGTCGGCTCCACGGATATGGCAGCCGGCATGGCCATCGGCGAAAACTGGTTCAAGGTGCCCGCAGTCATCAAGGTTACGCTCACGGGCAAGCTCAGGCCCTATGTAAGCGGCAAGGACGTTATTTTGCACCTCATCGGCAAAATCGGCGTGGACGGCGCGCTGTATCAATCGCTCGAATTCACAGGCGAAGGCGTTGCCTCCCTTTCGATGGACGACCGCTTCACCATCGCCAACATGGCCATCGAAGCGGGCGCGAAGAACGGCATTTTCCCGGTGGATGAAACGACCGTCGCATATGTGAGCGGCCGCGTAAACCGCCCTTACACCGTCTACGAAGCGGATGCGGACGCACGGTATGCCCGTGAGGTTGTGATCGACCTTTCTTCGCTTGCGCCGACCGTTTCCCTGCCGCACCTGCCTTCCAACACGAAAACGATCTCCGAAGCAAAGGGACTGCCCATCCAGCAGGCGGTGATCGGTTCCTGCACCAACGGCCGCATTTCCGACCTGCGGCAGGCGGCGGAGATCCTCTCCGGCCGGCACATCGCCCCCGGCGTCCGCTGCATCGTAATCCCCGCTACGCAGGAGATTTATCTCCAATGCATCCGGGAAGGCCTAGCCGAAACCTTCCTTCAGGCAGGCTGCGCGCTTTCTACCCCCACCTGCGGCCCCTGCCTCGGCGGCCATATGGGCGTGATGAGCGCGGGGGAACGCGCCGTTTCCACCACAAACCGCAACTTTGTGGGCAGGATGGGGCATGTGAAAAGCGAGGTTGTCCTCGCCTCCCCTGCCGTTGCTGCGGCTTCCGCCGTGGCGGGCTGCCTTGCAGACCCGGCCGAACTCATGAAAGGAGTGTGACGCACCATGGCAAAGGGCATCGTGCATAAGTTTGGGGACAACATCGACACGGACGTTATCATCCCCGCAAGATACTTGAACGCCCCGTCCCCGGAGGAGCTTGCGAAGCACTGCATGGAGGACGTCGACCCCACGTTCGCTTCCCGCGTGAAGCCCGGGGAGATCATCGTGGGCGGCGCAAACTTCGGCTGCGGTTCCTCGCGCGAGCATGCGCCCATCGCAATTCAGGCTGCAGGCGTTTCCTGCGTGATCGCTGCAAGCTTTGCGCGCATCTTTTACCGCAATGCCATCAACATCGGCTTTCCCATCCTGGAATGCCCGGAAGCTGCCGCTGCCATTGCGGAGGGCGATGTGGTTTCCGTGAATTTTTCCTCCGGCACGATCACGGATGAAACCACGGGCGCACGCTTTCAGGCCACGGCCTTCCCGGAATTCATTGCGCGCATCATCGAAAAAGGCGGCTTGCTCCCCTATTTGAAGGCGCGTCAGGAGGCGCAAAAATGAAGTATACGATTGCGCTCATCAAGGGCGACGGCATCGGCCCGGAAATCGTGGGCAGCGCCGTGCGCGTGCTCCAAAAGGCCGGCGAAAAATTCGGCCACAGCTTCGTCTTCCGGGAATACCTCATGGGCGGCTGCGCCATTGATGCCTCCGGCACCCCGCTGCCGGAGGAAACCGTTGCGGGTTGCCTTGCAAGCGACAGTGTGCTCCTCGGCGCGGTCGGCGGCCCGAAGTGGGACAAAAACCCGCCAGCGCTGCGCCCGGAAAAAGGCCTTTTAGGGTTGCGTGCAGCGCTCGGCCTTTACACGAACCTGCGCCCCGCAAAGCTTTATCCCGCGCTTTCGGCAGAGTGCCCGCTCCGCGCGGACATCGTTGCCGAGGGGTTCGACCTGATGATTGTGCGCGAACTCACCGGCGGGATTTACTTCGGCGAGCGCGGCAGGCGCGAAGGCAAATTCGGCCCGGAGGCCTACGACACGGAAGCGTACAGCGTGGCGGAGATCGAGCGCATCGCCCGCGTGGCGTTTGAAACGGCAAAGAAGCGCCGCGGCAGGCTTGTGAGCATCGACAAGGCAAATGTGCTGGAAACCTCTCGCCTCTGGCGCGAAACGATGCACCGCATCGGCGCGGAATACCCGGAGGTTGCGCTTTCGGATATGCTGGTGGACAACGCCGCCATGCAGCTGGTGCGCTGCCCCTCGCAGTTTGACGTGATTGTGACTTCCAACCTGTTCGGCGACATCCTTTCGGACGAAGCCTCGCAGATCACCGGTTCTATCGGCCTTCTGCCTTCTGCTTCCCTTGGGGATGGCACATGCGGCCTGTATGAACCCATCCACGGCTCCGCACCGGATATCGCCGGGCAGGATAAGGCGAACCCCATCGCCACCATCCTTTCCGCCGCTATGATGCTGCGCTATTCCTTCGGCCTTTCGGCCGAGGCCGGCTGCATCGAGGCTGCTGTGGATCATGTGCTGGCACAGGGGCTGCGCACAGCGGACATCCTCGGCAAAAGCGGCGCGCGGCCGCTCGGCTGCACGGCCATGACCGACGCCATCCTCGCCGCGCTCTGAAGGGGAAGCGGAGCTTGCTATGGACAGACTGACATCCAACCTGTTGTTATACCGTGATCTCGGCGAGGACAGCATCCTACTGCGCCTTGCCGGGATTTTCCGCGACTACCGCATGGGAAACGGGGAGCGGGAAGCGCTTGTTTCCCGCATCTATGCAGAGGTGAAGCGCCTGCTTGACCTTGCAACCCAATACGGCTTCGACACGAACCTTTGGCACAATTACCTTTCGTTCGTGCTCATCACAAACGAAAATTCCTTCAGCCTCACCGCAGAGCGTCGCGGCGCGGCCGAAGGCAGTGTAAACCGCTTTGCCAAAGCGGATTTTCGCATATTCAAGCGCCTGTTCGAGTACGATTTCAGCGGCATTGAACGCGATTTGAAAATCGATTGCTTCTCCATCCTCTCGGACTATCATGCCATCCCAAAGCTCGAAAAAAATTATTATAAAAGCGTAAGCGAGCATGTGCGCTCGCTGTCCCGCGCGCTTTCCCGCGCGAAGGATGAAACCGAATTTTTCAACCTTGTGACAGGCTTTTATAAGCAGCACGGCGTGGGGATGTTCGGCCTTAACCGCGCGTTCCGCATCCAAAACGAGGGAAACGGCATCGCGTTTTTGCCCATCAACAATGCGGATAAAATCACGCTTTCCGACCTCATCGGCTATGAGGTGCAGAAGCGGGAGCTCATCGCCAACACGGAAGCGTTCGTACGCGGCCGTAGCGCGAACAACGTGCTGCTTTACGGCGACAGCGGAACGGGGAAATCGTCGAGCGTAAAGGCTGTGCTCAACGAATATGCCGGCGAGGGGCTGCGGATGATTGAGCTTTACAAGCATCAGTTCCGCGACCTTTCCGCCGTGATTGCGGCGGTGAAAAGCCGGAACTACCGCTTCATCCTTTTCATCGACGATCTGTCGTTTGAAGAGCACGAGGTTGAATATAAGTTCCTGAAAGCCGTGATTGAGGGCGGCGTGGAAACGCGGCCGGACAATGTGCTGCTTTACGCCACCTCCAACCGCCGCCACCTGATTCGGGAAACCTGGTCCGACCGCAGCGATATGGAGCATGACGGCGACATCCACCGCAGCGATACGATGGAGGAAAAGCTTTCCCTCGCCAGCCGCTTTGGCGTTGCCATCAACTATTCAAGCCCCAACCGGGAGCAATATTACGACATCGTGCGCGGGCTTGCCGCGCGCGCGGGCAGGCTTGACCTGCCCGAAGAAGAACTGCTGCTGCTCGCAAACCGCTGGGAGATCCGCCACGGCGGCGTATCCGGCCGCACGGCGCAGCAGTTCATCAACTACCTTGCCGGAAAGGAAACACCCAATGCTGACTCTTGACAAAATCTATCACGCCGCATTCGTGCTCAAGGAGGTAGCCCGTAGGACGGACCTCATCCATGCGCCAAACCTCTGTCCGGATGCGGAGCTTTACCTGAAAACCGAAAACCTGCAGGTGACCGGCAGTTTCAAGCTGCGCGGCGCTTATTACAAAATCAGCCAGCTCACCGACGAGCAGAAGCGCGCCGGCATCATCGCCTGCAGCGCGGGGAACCATGCGCAGGGCGTTGCGCTTGCCGCCACGCGGCAGGGCGCAAAAAGCATAGTCTTTATGCCGGACAGCGCGCCCATCAGCAAGGTTGAAGCCACAAAACGCCTGGGCGCGGAGGTCTGCCTTGTCAACGGCGCGTATGATGACGCTTACGAGGCTGCCGTGCGCCGCCAGGAGGAAACAGGAGCAACCTTCATCCATCCGTTTAACGACGATGAGGTGATCGCCGGGCAGGGCACCATCGGCCTTGAAATCCTGGAACAGATGCGCGATGCGGAGGCTGTGGTCGTCCCCATTGGCGGCGGCGGGCTTATTTCCGGCGTGGCCTATGCTGTGAAGCACCTGAGCCCGAATGTAAAGGTTTACGGTGTGCAGGCCGCGAATGCGCCCGGCATGTATGAAAGCCGCCATGAAGGCAAGCTCGTTACGCTTGACACCGTTTCCACGTTTGCGGATGGCATTGCCGTGAAACACCCGGGGGATACCACCTTTGCGCTGACGCAGGAATACGTGGATGACATTGTAACGGTTTCAGAGGACGAAATCGCCGCAGCCATCCTCGCCATGATCGAAAAGCAGAAACTCATCTCCGAAGGCGCAGGCGCGGTTTCCGTTGCGGCCGCGATGTTTGGCAAACTCCCCATCGTGGGGAAAAAGACGGTCTGCATCGTCTCCGGCGGCAACATCGATGTAAACATCCTCTCCCGCGTGATCACGCGCGGCCTTATCACGAGCGGGCGCAACAGCAATTTGCAGATCGCGCTCGAAGACAAGCCCGGCCAGCTTGTGGGCGTAAGCGAAATCGTTGCAAAATGCGGCGCCAACGTGGTGCGCGTCAGCCATGAACACTCGGACCCGAACATGGCCATTTCAAGCTGTTTCCTGAAGCTTTCGATGGAAACGCGCGATTTTGCGCAGATCGAAGAAATCAAGCGCGCGCTCACCCAAGCAGGCTTCAAAATCGTATCCTGACACGCGGCTGCGGCGCAATTCCCCCGCTTGCATGCGCGGGCAAACGCATGGGAAACAAAGGTGCGGCGCGCGGTCCGGCAGAACGTAAACCCAGTTGCCGGCCGCACGCTGTTTTGTTTTTGAGGAAATTTCAAAGCATCCGTCTTGCTGTAAATTAATTTTAATTGCAATGGGTTCGCTCTGTATTTTACGATTGACACAGCCATATGGCAGGTGTATAATTCCGCCATTGATTGTTTTGTATAATGCTGTTTCTGTTTTGTTTTTTCGGGAACAGTTAAAATATTTTCAGGAGGCACGTTTGGGATGAGCACCGTATCAGAACTTTTTGGAAGTATGGTATTCAACGACACGGTTATGAAGGAAAGGCTCCCGAAGGAGACATACCGGGCAATGCAAAACGCCATCCGCGACGGCAGGCGGTTGGACGCTTCCGTGGCGAACGTGGTGGCCAATGCGATGAAGGATTGGGCCATTGAAAAGGGCGCTACGCATTTCACCCACTGGTTTCAGCCCATGACCGGCATCACTGCGGAAAAGCACGACAGCTTTATTTCCCCCATCAAGGGCGGGCATGTTATTATGGAGTTCTCCGGCAAAGAGCTTGTGCGCGGCGAGCCGGATGCCTCCAGCTTCCCTTCCGGCGGGCTGCGCGCCACGTTTGAAGCGCGCGGCTACACGGCATGGGATCCAACCTCCTATGCTTTTATTAAAGACAACACGCTCTGCATTCCCACGGCGTTCTGCTCCTACGGCGGGGAGGTGCTGGACAAAAAAACCCCGCTGCTGCGCTCCATGCAGGCGGTCAGCCGCCAGGCCATGCGCGTGCTCAAGCTCTTTGGCAATGCGGACGTTACCTCGGTCAATGTAACCGTTGGCCCTGAGCAGGAGTATTTCCTTGTTGACAAGGAGCTGTTCTCCCGGCGCAAGGATCTGCTTTACACCGGCCGCACGCTCTTTGGCGCGATGCCGCCCAAGGGGCAGGAGCTTGAAGATCATTACTTCGGCGCGATCAAGCCGCGCATTGCCGCATTCATGCAGGACCTTGACACCGAGCTTTGGAAGCTTGGCGTGCTTGCGAAAACCGAGCACAACGAGGTTGCGCCCGCCCAGCATGAGCTTGCGCCGATTTTCACCACCGCGAACATCGCAGCGGACCACAACCAGATCACGATGGAGGTTATGCAGAAGCTTGCAAAGAAGCATGGCCTCGTCTGCCTGCTGCACGAAAAGCCGTTTGAAGGCGTGAATGGGAGCGGCAAGCACAACAACTGGTCGCTCTGCACCAACACGGGGGTAAACCTGCTCGAGCCCGGCGATACGCCATACGAAAACGCGCAGTTCCTGCTGTTCCTTTGCGCGGTCATTAAGGCTGTGGACGAATATCAGGATCTGCTGCGCATCTCGGTCGCATCGGCCGGCAACGATCACCGCCTTGGCGCAAATGAAGCGCCGCCGGCCATCATTTCCATGTTTCTGGGCGAAGAGCTCGAGGGCGTGCTGGACGCGATTGAGGCGGATGCAGCGTACGACGCAAAAGAGCAGGTGCAGATGAAGATCGGCGTACATGTGTTGCCGCGCTTCCCAAAGGATACCACGGACCGCAACCGCACCTCCCCCTTCGCTTTCACGGGCAACAAATTTGAATTCCGCATGCTTGGCTCCTCCGCGTCCATTTCCGATGCGAACGTAGTCACCAACACCGCCGTTGCCGAAGCGCTTAAGCAGTATGCGGACGCCCTTGAAGCCGCGCCGGATTTCGCGGCCGCCCTGCACGATCTGATCCGCGATACCATCAAAAAGCACAAGCGGATTATCTTCAACGGCAATGGGTATGATGACGCATGGGTTGCCGAAGCGGAGCGCCGCGGCCTTTCCAACCTGCGCACCACGCCGGACGCGCTCAAGCATTTTCTGGACGAAAAGAATGTTGCGCTTTTCACCTCGCACCGCGTGCTGACCGAAGCTGAAATGAAAGCGCGGCACGAGATCATGCTGGAAAGCTATTGCAAGATCATAAACATTGAAGCGCTGACCATGCTTGACATGGCAAAGAAGGACATCCTGCCTGCCGTAACCGCCTATGCGGGCGAACTGGCCTCCGCGGCAGCCGCAAAGCGCGGCGTTTTTGCAGCCGTGGACTGCACCTTTGAAGAACAAACGGTTACCGCCCTTTCCGGCCTTTCCGCAAAGCTTTACGGGGAAACGCTTTCCCTTTCGGATGCGCTTGCCAAAGCTGCGAAAGCCGCGGGCCCGGCTGCGGTTGCCGATTGCTATAAGAACGACGTGATTGGCGCAATGGCCGCGCTGCGTGCGACGGCGGATGCGCTGGAATCCATCACCGCCGCAAACCGCTGGCCGTTCCCCACCTATGGCGAGCTGCTGTTTGGAATCATCTAAGTTCCAAACGCGCTTGATTTCACCCTCTATATTGCAGGGCGCCGCTTCGGAAGAAGCGGCGCTTTTGCTCGTTTACCTTCTCTCACAGCCCGAGCAAAAGTACACCGTTCCGCCCATATAGGCTGTTTTTTCGATTGTCCCCCCGCACTTGGGGCAGAGGGTTCCCAACGTTTCCCTGGAAAGCACGCAGGCATAGCCGCCGCGTTCCCCAAAGAAATCGCGTTCTGTGTTTCTCCCCCCTGCCGCGCACATCGCCCGGAGCGTTTTGCGCAGCGCATCGTACAGCGCATGGAATTCCGCATCCGTCACACTTCTCATATCGCATCTTGGGTCGAGGCCCGCATGCCAAAGAATGTCCTGCAAAACGCCGTTACCTATGCCCGGAATGCGCTGCTCCGTGGCAAGGAACGTTTTCACGCTCATTTTTGCATCGGCCTCGGGATACAGGCTCCGGAAATATTCATAGGAAAACCCATCTTCGAGTGGATCTGGCTTTTCAAGCGCAGCGCGGTAATATGCATGCGCACAAACGTCACGCCGTTCCAAGCGCATGCAGCCATACATCTGCACGGAAACCGAAAAGCCGTCTCCTTCCTCAAATTCCAGCAAAAGCTGATGTTTTTTCGGCGCCTTGCCCACAGAAAAATACCGTGGGTACGCGCCGTCGGAAAAATAAAGCATATCCTCTGCAAAGTCAAGCTCCACCATGCCGCCGCGCTGGCACGCGCCTTCGACCGCCTGCCCCGCCAGCCTCGCAGCATACCGTTCCTTTTGCTCTGAATAAAAAGCAAACCGGTGCGGCGTTTGTTCGAGCACGACGTTCTTTACCCGTTTCCCTTTCAGGGCCTCATGCATCTGCCGCGCCACCGTCCGGCTTTCCGGTAACTCCAGCATGCGCTTCCTCCTTTTTCTCCCTTCCCCCGGTTGAGGCGAAGTATATTCCCGCCGCCATGATTGCAAGCGCAGGCAAGAACAGCCCGCCCGGCAGCGCTCCAAAGCGCAACCGCGAAAGCCCCGCGCCGATAAACGGCGCTACCGCATCATATGCGCTCGTCCGCGCTGCGCTCATAAAAAAGCATACCACGCCCCCCCGGCAAATTGCAAGCCGCCTGTTTCATTTGACGCATTTCCCAAGGCTATGGTAAAATCCATGCATATCATTCTCCTTCATGCATAAGGATGCACTATGAGTACCAAGCCTTTTCGTTCAATTATCGCCCTGCTATGGCTTGCATTCTGTGCGGCCGGGTGCGCGGCCGCGCCAGCCGCTGCACCGCAAACGCCAAGCCCTGCGCCGTATCTGAAGATCGAGCGCATCACACCCGCGCCAACGCCCAGCCCAACGCCCGTTCCGGATGCGCTGACTGCCGGAGAAGGCGTTTATACGTTCGCTTGGATTTCTGACCCGCAGCATTACAGTGAATCGCATCCTGAAATCTTTTGTGCGATGACGCGCTTTTTGCAGGAGGAACGCGAACGGCTCAACCTTGCCTATGTTGTGCACACCGGGGACATGGTGCAGGACCGTGGCGCGCCGGAGCAATGGGACGCTGCGGAAGCCGCCATGCGCACGCTTGCGGACATCCCGCACGGCGTGCTTGCGGGCAACCACGATGTCGGCACCAGCCGCCGTGATTTTTCAGAATTCAATGCCCGCTTCGGCGGAGCGCACATGGAAGGCAAGCCCTATTGCGGTGGAATTTACGAAGGCGGCATGGGCCATTATGACCTCATTAACGCAGGGAATACGCGCTTCGTGTTTGCCTATATGGGATATCAGCCGGATGAAGCGGCCATCCGCTGGCTCGCCTCCGTATTCAATCAATACCCAGAACGCGTGGGCGTGCTTGCCGTACACGATTATTTCAAAACCGATCTTTCCCTGTATGACAGCGGCAGGGCGCTGCAAAAAGCCGTCCTGGCGCAATGCCCAAACGTTTACCTCGTGCTCTCCGGCCACCGCTACAATGTCGCGGCCGTTCCCGTTTCATTTGACGACGACGGCGATGGAACGGCAGACCGCACCGTTTACCAAATGATCGCCAATTATCAGGCGGCAGGCAGCGAAGGCGGCTCCGGCTATATGCGCTTTTTGCAGATTGATGAGGCTGCGGGCGAGCTGCGCGCCTACTCCTACTCCCCTTATCTGGAGGATTACCGCTATTGGGACGAGCCCGGCACGGAGAATGAGAAATACCCTGTGGATCCTGCCAACGAGGAGATCACGTTGCCGCTGCCTTGGGCTTGACAGCATGTGGCAATGCGAGAAAAAGCCCGCGGCCGTTTTACGGCAGCAGGCTTTTTTTACGTAAGCTTTATTGATGGTAATACAGCTTTCCTCTGTCCTCTGGCATGAAAGCCATATGAGGTTCAGCATCAATTCTGTCTTTCAAAACCAGCCATTTCTCCTTTTACTCATTTTGAGGTTGCTCATGTGCCTTGCATGACGGGCCTTCATCCGCATCCGCCTTTGCCGCCAGTTTGCCAGCCCAAATGAGTAATACGGAACCGACAATCAGGAGAAATATTCCAAGAAGGTACATCCACAGGAGCCGGTAATGGTGCAGCACTTGCAGATAATTATAAAACCCGCCAGCTGAATATAGCGCAGTGCAGAGCGCCAAAGGCGGCAGACCGATGCCGGCAAGCCCCATCCACAAAAAATGGAACGCCAGGCGCGTCAGGTAATCGAGCCGATGATGGAATTTCATAATACTCCTCCTGGAAATAATGCTCAGTTTATGTAAGTGTTGGGATTGCTGCAGACTGCATTCAGGCAGGCTTGCCTTGAGGAAAACGAATAGCTCGTGGTATATCGGGTATGCCTGAGGTAAGTCGGCGCGCCATAGGAAACCAGGAACGTATAGTATATCGCATCCTGATCGCGGACGGAAATGATTTCATTGTGAGAATGCAGCTCCCCTGTATAAGTGTAATACAGGTCATAGGTGTACCGTTCAATCCGTCCAAACAGCACGGCATAGCCCGCCCGGTGCGTAGCGTACACGCCGGCTCTCACCTGCGTATTGTCAGCCGGGCCGGCTATTGATCGACTGACGGACTCGCTCACAGAGGATGAGATTTTATAGCCCTTAAGCATTTCGTTTACTTCGACGCCAACATTTGCAGTATCAGTTTGCGTTTCTGTTAGACCTACAGCAACATCAATATCATGCTTCGCTTTCAGCGCACCGTAAGGGACGACCGTTGTGCGCACCGCATTTCTGACCTCAAGCTGATCCGGATGTGCACGCATTGGATTTACCCGGCTCTGCGCGGAGGCGTCGTTAGAGCCGGAATTAAAAGCGGCAACCGCCTTTTGAAAACGCAGGGCGCTGATCTGCTCCAGAAGGGCGTCAAACGCATACGCATCGCTCCCGGCAAACGAAGCGGCTCCCGCTTTGATGCGGCCGATCACGTTCTCGCTGACGGTCTGGATCGGTTCACCATACTTCTGCTGAAGATAAGCGAACTCTTTCTCATACGTTTGCAGAAGCTCCGCCTGCTCTTCCGCGCTGAGCAGCGTTTCGATAGAAACAGATTCAAGGTAGCACATGAAGGGATCTGTACGAATTTCCGCACAATCTGATGCCAACGCAGATGTCATCACCACACTGAGCAGAAAAACTGCGAGAAAGAGAGAAAACGCTTTTTTCATTGGGACAGGCTCCTTTCATTTCAACATTATTGTTTTCATTCCCCTTGGGGAAAGTATAATCTCACGAAACAAATAAGCTAAGCAGGCATTCAGGCAGAATTAGTTTTATTGGTAATATCATTTTTTAGTTTAAATGTCAACGGTTTGCAAAATGATATATAATGTATGATTCTTCGCGCTACCGCCTCCTCTTCGCTCAAAACCCCGGCAGAAACGCGCTGCCTTGGGCTTGACAGCGGGCTGCGCGATATGATAAAATAATTTTATTAAGATCAATACGATTGGAGATGAAAGGATGCGCATTTAAGCTCCCACGCTGTTCGGCACGTTCCCGCGGCAATTGCTGCCGTGTGGTTTTGTTTGCCATTTGGGTGCTTTGCGCGTTCTTCCGATTGGGGGTCTTTTTTCTATGTCTCTGATTTCTGTTAACGATCTTACTTTCTGCTATGACGGCAGCTATGATGCCATCTTCGAGCATGCTTCCTTTGAGCTTGATACCGATTGGCGGCTAGGCTTTGTTGGGCGCAACGGGCGCGGCAAGACCACGTTCTTAAACCTGCTTCTCGGCAAATATGAATATAAAGGTTCCATCCGCGCTTCCGTGCGCTTCACCTATTTCCCATTTTCCGTGGCGGGTCCGGCCCGCGACACGGTTGACGTGCTTGCGGAGGCGACCGAAGGCGCGCCGGAATGGAAGCTCCTGCGGGAGCTTGGGCGCATGGGCATGGATGTGGAGCTCCTCTACCGCCCGTTTGAAACCCTGAGCCCCGGGGAGCGCACGCGGGCACTTCTTGCAGCATTGTTCCTGCGGGAAAACAATTTCCTGCTCATTGACGAACCCACGAACCACCTTGATGTGGAAGGCCGCGCGCTTCTTCGGGATTACCTCCGCACAAAAAAAGGCTTCATCCTCGTGAGCCACGACCGTGCGTTCCTTGACGGCTGTGTGGATCACATCCTTTCCATCAACCGGGCAAACATTACGGTGACGCGCGGAAACTTTTCTACCTGGTGGGAAAACAAGGCGCGGCAGGATGCTTATGAGCTTGCCGAAAACGAACGGCTCATGGGCGACATCCGGCGTTTAAGGAATGCTGCACAGCAAAGCAGCGCCTGGGCTGACCGCGTGGAAGCTACAAAGATCGGCGGCGCGATCGACAGCGCAGACAGAATGAAAAACTCCCGTTCCTATGTGGCGGCACAATCTGCCAAAATGCAGCAGCGCCGCAAAAATCTTGAGCGCAGGCAGCAAAATGCCATCGAGGAAAAATCCAAGCTGCTCAAGAACATCGAGCGAAACGATGCGCTTTTGATCCATCCGCTTCCGTACCGCAAGGAAGTTGTGGCAGAGGTGCGGGAGCTTGCCGTCCGCTATGGGGGCGCGCCCGTATTTGAAGGGCTTTCTTTCGAGGTGCGGGAGGGCATGCGCCTTGCGCTCACGGGGTATAACGGCTCCGGCAAGTCGAGCGTCATCAAGCTGCTCGCGGGCGAACCCATCCCGCATACGGGGCTTCTCCGCATGCCGGGGGATCTTATCGTATCCTATGTGCCGCAGGACACCTCCTTCCTGAAAGGGGATCTCAGAGAATTTGCACAGCGTAGCGGCATCGACGAAAGCCTGTTCAAAACCATCCTGCGCAAGCTGGATTTTCCGCGCGTGCAGTTTGAAAAAGACATGGCGAATTTTTCCGCCGGGCAGCGCAAAAAGGTGCTTCTTGCGCGGAGCCTTTGCGAACGGGCGCATCTGTATCTTTGGGATGAGCCGCTCAACTATGTGGATGTGCTTTCCCGCATGCAGATTGAGGCGCTTCTTTCCACGGGGAATCCCACAATGGTATTCGTGGAGCATGACGCAAAATTTCTGGAGGATATTGCAACGGACCGCATCCGCATCGGAGGTTGATTTCCCCTCCGGCCTATGCCATAATGAGTATAAATACCGAATGAAATAACGGGAGGCAACAAGCTCATGACCGCATTCTTTGAAGCGTTTTCCACATTCCTCGCCACGGGCACCATTTGGGTGTATCTCGTCATCTTCTTTGGGAAAATCGTGGAGGTTTCGCTTGGCACGCTGCGCATCGTGCTCATCAACCGGGGCGAGCGCCTGATCGGCTCTCTGATTGCGCTCATCGAAATCTCGCTTTGGCTCATCATTGCAGGCAATGTCCTTTCCGATTACCAGTCCGATCCGTTCAAAATGCTCGCTTATGCGCTTGCCTACGCGCTCGGCAACTATGTTGGAAGCTGGTTGGAGGAACGGCTTGCCTTCGGCCTTTGCTCCATGCAGACGGTTGTGATGGATCGGGAAACAAGCGACGCCATCAGCGAGGCGCTCCGGCAAAACGGGTTTGGCGTAACGGAATTGGCCGCGCAGGGGCGCGATGATGAAACCCGCTTTATGCTCATTTCCACCCTGCGGCGGAAGCTTGCGGATGAAGCCATTGCGCTTGTGCAGGGCATCGCGCCCAATGCCGTAATCACCGTAAGCGATGTAAAAAGCCAGCGCAGCGGCTATCTGCGCAACGCCACCGCACGGCGGAAACGGTAACACAGCATTAAAAAGAGCGGCATACGCCGCTCTTTTTACTTGCCGTTTACGCGCCGCGCTTTCGCAGCGCCTTTGGTTTTCCCAGTATCTCTGCGTAGAGCACGCCTTGTGCAACCGCGTTCTTTCCAAACGTCAGCCCATACGGAAGCCGTGTTTCTTCCATGCGGTCCGCATAAGCATCCCGCTCGTGCGGCTCTGGGGCCAGCGGCTCGCGGCATTCTTCTATGCCCGTTATGCTGGATTCCACATGCCGGTGCGCCGATTCCGTAAGCGGCTTTACAACATGCCGTGCTGCGGAGGCGGGGGCTGCATGCACGCGGCCCATCCCCGGCCCGGGAACGCCAAGGGAGCCTGGGGCCGCTCTGCCCTCTGTGGATACGCCCACGCCTTCCGAAGAAGCATAATTCATGCTTCCGCCATAGCGCGGCTTTCCGCAGGACGTGCAAAACTTCGCCGCGCCGCGGTTGGTTGTTCCGCAAGCGCACCGCCATGCACTTCCCTGCCCTTCGCTTGGGCGGGCAGGAGCGCCCTGCGGGGCAGTCCGCTCCATAGGCGCAGCGGCAACCTGCGCCCTGCGTTCCTGCCGCTTCTGGCGCTCGGCCTGATAATCCCGCAGGCGTTCGGCCGCACGGGTTTCATCCGCCTCCAGAGAGCGCACATCCGCCTGCCGCTGTTGGGCCTGCTTTTGCTGCTCTGCCTGCTTCTTCTTATTGTTCGCGTTGATCACTGCAAAGATGATCGCGATGATGATGATAAATTCCATCTCCGCTCCCTTCTCCCGGCATGCCGCCGGGCACTGAACGGTTCACAGCGCGCTTATTCCTTTTTCTCAGCCTGTGCGCCGCCTGCGATGGAATCGCGCATCTTGGTGTCGGAAATCACGTTCTGCATGTTGTAATAGTCCATTACGCCAAGCTTGCCTTCGCGGAATGCCGCTGCAATCGCGCGCGGCACCTCGGCCTCAGCCTCGATCACGCGGGCACGCATGCCCTGCACTTCGGCCTTGTTCTCCTGTTCCTGTGCAACGGCCATGGCGCGGCGTTCTTCCGCCTTCGCCTGCGCGATGCGCTTGTCAGCCTCCGCCTGGTCAATCTGGAGCTGTGCGCCCACGTTGCGGCCAACATCCACATCCGCGATGTCGATGGAAAGGATCTCAAACGCGGTTCCTGCGTCAAGGCCCTTGTTGAGCACGGTCTGGGAGATCAGATCCGGGTTTTCCAGAACGTCCTTATGTGTTTTTGAAGAACCCACCGTAGTCACAATGCCTTCGCCGATGCGGGCGATGATGGTTTCCTCGCCCGAACCGCCAACGAGCCGGTCGATGTTTGCACGCACGGTAACGCGCGCTTTGGCACGCAGTTCAATGCCATCCTTTGCAATCGCCGCAATGACCGGCGTTTCGATAACCTTTGGATTGACGCTCATCTGCACGGCGTTGAGCACGTCGCGGCCGGCAAGATCGATTGCGCAGGCGCGTTCAAAGTCAAGCGGGATACCCGCGCGCTGCGCCGCGATGAGCGCGTTCACAACACGGTCCACATTGCCGCCTGCGAGGTAATGCGCCTCAAGCTTGTTCAGCGGGATCACGAGGCCCGCCTTTGTGGCCTTGATCATCGGGTTCACGATGCGCGAGGGCACAACCTTGCGGATGCGCATTGCAACCAGCTGCCCGATGCCGACCTTTACGCCCGAAGCGCGCGCCGAGATATAAAGCCCGACCGGCACAAAGCTGAAAAAGATCGCGAGGAAGATGATCGCCGCAACGATGATGAGAACGGAAATTACGAGTTCTGGCATGATAAAAACCTCCCTGAATTACGCTTAGTTCTTTGTCTTTCCTTCTTATCATTGGCTGGCAAGGGGACGTGCGCACCAGCCAATGACATCCCTTTTATGCTCCCCGGAATGTCCGGATGAGGTAAATAATGAGGTAAATGGCGCCAATGAATGCCGGAATGCCAACGCACAGCTCGATCCACGCGCGCCTGCGCGCACACCGCGCTGTTTCCGCATCCATCACATGGTTGACCTCAGCTTCTTCCGCTTCCGCATGCAGCCGCGCCGTCTCCGCACATTTGGGGCAGCCTTTTGCGCCCTTTTCTTCATAGAATGCGCCGCATTTCATGCAAAATTTCATCGAAGCCGCCTCCCCGCACCATTCAGACCTTCTTCACCAAAATGCGCAGCCCTTCCACGCTTTCAATGCGCACCCTGCTGCCCTTTTCAATGAATTCCCCCGCGCTCACCACATCCAGCCTGCGGCCGTCGAAATCCGCATTGCCGGAGGGGCGCAGCGCCGTCAGGCATTCACCTTCAAGGCCGATGAGTTCCTGTGCGCTTGCATCCGAAAGCGAGGTGGATTTTTCTTCAATCGAATCGTTCAGCACGATGGGCGAGCGTGAAATCGCCCCCTTTTGGAACGATCGATACACAAAGAATGCTGCGATCGCCAAAATAACGATGATAAGCGCGAGTGTAATGAGCGCAGAAGCCAAAGTGTCCGCCCGCAGCACGACGGCCGCAATCAACGCGCCCGCACCGAGGATCCCCGGCAGCCCCATGCCCGGCGTGAACATTTCGAAGATCATCAGCCCAAGGCCGACCAACAGGCAAACAAGCGCCGGCAGGCTCCAGCCGACGATGTATGCAAGGAATCCGTCCATAGCAAAGTCCTCCTTTATATTTGAATATACGGCACACGCATATTCTCACTTTTGATGTTAATAGTTTAACACACGGTCAAATGACTGTCAATAGCGTTTCCAAGAACTTAATTTGGCATTAATACAGTTCAAACACGTGGGCGTTAAACCATCTGGCAAAGCCAAAATCATAGTTCGGCAAAATGCCGCTTGTCATGAGCTTGACGACGAGAACCCATACCAAAAACACCACCAGGAAGGAGAGCAGGATGATTGCAATCACAAGCAGCGGACTGGCGCCTTCATATTCCTCCTCATCCGCCTCCTGCGTGCGCTCCTTTGCGGATTTTCGATGCCGCCGCACCGGCTCTGCAAAGTCGTCATCAAAAAGGTTTGGCACTTCCGTATCGGACGCATGCACTTCCTGGGGTTCCAGAACCGTTTCTTCCGTGGGCGCGTTTTCTTCTGCGCCCTCCTCACTCAGCCAGAATTCGCTGTTTTTCGGAGCCATGGAGAATGCCGTTTCCGCAGAGGCTTCCATCTGAAACCTCTCCGCGCCTGGTTCGGGTATTTCTTTTATGGTTCTCTCCGCGTC
The DNA here is from genome assembly GCA_002320595.1 of Christensenella sp. UBA1685. Lineage (GTDB taxonomy): Bacteria > Bacillota > Clostridia > Christensenellales > CAG-138 > UBA1685. Next base: position 11,889 of record DCKB01000068.1, on the reverse strand, counting down.
GGCCGCCTGCGCGCAGGGTTCTTCCGCGTTGGGTGCGCCATCCTTCGGCATCTGCGGTTCGGATGCTTGCAGCGCCTCATCCACCAGCCCGCCGAGAAAGAGCGCTTCACTGCACGTTTGGTCCGTCAACGCCATAAGCTGTGCATCGATATTTTCCTTCAGTTCGCTGCGGGAAGCCAGCGCCGCCACCTCTGCAAGCACGCGCCGCGTTGCGTCTTTCGCTGCGGCCGCATCATGCGTAATGTCCAGTGCACGGCCATAGATCTGTTTGGAATATAGCTGCATAAATGCGCGCAGCTCCCGCTTGTCGCCGCTGTTGAGCAGGGCGATCATCTCGCGTTTATCGCGCTGTGTCCCTGCATTGTTTTGATCCTGCATGCCTCTGCCTCTCCTTTGACAGTATTTGTCATCCTTCGCTTTTATTATACATGCACCTGTATCCCGGAAGCAAATGAATTAAACATGAAGTACCTGCATACGGATGAAACTATGGAATATCGTCCTTCAATCCGCCGCCCGCGCAGGCGCGCCATATCACGCTTTTCCCCGCCTATCCGGCTGTTGCCGCTCGGGCTCGCTGCGCTTGCCCTCAGCCTGTTCGTGCTGCTGCTGCGCGGGTGTGCCATCACACGCGAGGAAACGGGGGTTCCGGGAGCTCTGCCGGAAGATATCTCTGCCGTCATCGCCGTATATGACGATGAAAACGACCGCGTGCTTTCCATGCGCCTTGAAGAATACCTTTGCGGCGTGGTGGCAGCCGAAATGCCCGCTTCATTTGAAGAAGAAGCGCTCAAGGCGCAGGCAGTGGCCGCACGCACGTTTACCCTGCGCCGCCTCCCAGCCTGCGGAGGCACGCCGTGCGGCCGCTGCGGAGCGGATGTGTGTACGGACAGTACCTGCTGTCAATCTTATCGCTCTGCGGAACAGCTTGCTTCCAAGTGGGGGGCGGATGCCGCCTACTATTCCGCGCGCGTGGAAGAAGCCGTTTACAGCACGGCCGGAGAGGTCGCCACCTATGAGGGCGCTTTGATCGAGGCGCTTTACCATTCCACTGCGGGCGGCATGACGGAAAGCTCAGAAAACGTGTTTGCAAGCGCGCAGCCATATCTTGTGAGCGTGGAAAGCCCCGGCGAGGAAGGCAGCGCACATTACAGGGACAGCATAACCTTTCCGCGCAAAAGCTTTATCACAATGCTGAACGCCGCGTTTCCAAGGGCGGAGCTTTCCGCAAAAAAGCTGGAGGTTCAGGTGGAAATCACCGCGCGTTTTGCAAGCGGGCGGGTTAAAACCGTGCGTTTGGGCAAGGTAGAAGTCACCGGGCGGCAGTTCCGCAAGGCGCTGGATCTCCCGAGCGCCAATTTTACCATAGAATTCGTGGGCGAAGATGTGCGTGTTTCCACCAAGGGCTACGGCCACGGTGTTGGCATGAGCCAGTACGGCGCGAATGCCATGGCAAAGGAAGGCTCCGATTACCGCGCCATCCTGCAGCATTATTATACCGGCATCAACATTGAAAACTGGGGTGAAAGGCTGAAATAAAAAGGAGGACGCTTTGCGTCCTCCTGCCGTCTGTCTTCTTCGCTTATCCCATCACCAGGCAACTGCTGTGCATGTAGCCCGTGTAGCCGTTGGCCTTGCAGTAATACCAGCCCGTTTCCGAAACGGAGAGAATCGTCACCGGCGTGCCGCCATCAATCAGCGCGACCACTGCTGCGCTCGTGCTTCCCGACGCGCGCATGCGCGCCTGTGTCCCTTCTTTCACGCGCGTTCCGGATGAAACGCCAGCGCTCGGCGTAGGCGCGGGAGCCGGCGTGGGTGTAGGTGCAGCCGTGCTCCCACCAATGGAAATTCCGCCACCTGTGGAGATCCCGCTGCCGTTTCCTCCAACGGAAATCCCGCCGCCCGGGGTTGGCGTGACCGACGGCGCTGCCGTCACAGCAGCTTCAAGCGTGGGGTATACAAGCGCAGTGCGCTTCACGACGTACTTGGTGCGCAGATACCCCGTCACACCGTTATACGATCCGTACCACCACCCCTTCTTCGGGTTGTCGGTGACAGCTGCCTCCCCACCCTGCGGGATCGTTGCAAGTTTTTTCGCGCCTGTGTCCATGGATGCGTAGACATAGGTTTTTTTCGTTGCCTGATATATCTCCTGCTTCTTCACCGGCGCATCCGGATCGCAGAGGATGTACTTCGTTCTCACATAGCCGAGCGTACCATCGGCAAGCTTTGCCTTGCACCAATCGGAACCGAGCTGCAAAAGGGTCATCTTTTGCCCACGCGAAAGGGTTGCCACCGTAGTATCGCGCGAATTGGAGAAGCCGGTGCGCAGCGGCACATTGTCGAAGCGGGCCACCGCAGGGATTTCAGCCGGATCCGCCTTCGTGTCCTTGGGCTGTTCATAATCCGAATAGGAAGGGATCGCAGCCTTGAGTTTCTTCACAAGTTCCGGATCCGGAGCCTTTTTGCGGTCGATTTTGCAGGTGGTTCCCGGCGGGCAGTTGTAAAAGATCCATTGCGCAACATGCGGCAGCACGCGGACGCAGCCGTGGGAAAGGTTTTCGCCAAGCTTCCGGTATGCCGTGCGGGACATGCTGGATAATTTTTTGGAATTGTACATCACCGAATGGATGTAAATGCCACGCACCACCTGTGTCCAATACTGTGCATATTGGCCAAAGGCAACGAAATATCCGAAGCGCTCCTTGAGTTGGCCCAGTTTAAAGGTGCCTGCACCGGTCGGATTTTCCTCGTTTCCGGTCGTGCACAAACTTTGCAACACGATCGGCCCGCCGATTGCGCCCTCGTAAACGGTGATGATCTGGTTGACCAGATCGATCTCAATCGTGTAACGGTTTGGATCTGTGTTGTCGTAGTCCACTTTGCTGGTCATGCCCGGCAGCACCGTTGCTTCAGCGGGCATGGCAGGGATGAGCGCTATGGCCGTGGCAAGGCAGAGTACAAGCGCAAGCAAGCGTTTTTTCATCGTGATTCCTCCATCCGTTTTTTATCGAAAATAAGCGCGGCTTAGGCCGGCTCCTTTTCCTCCGCATCCGTGGCCCTGCAGATAAAGTAAGTAGCTGCGAAGCCGCCTGCGAGCAGGGCTATGCAAAGCGCCTGCGTCAAAGACCAGGTGAAACCTGGGAAGATAAGTGCGATGGAGCCTGCAAGCAGCCCCAATACCGCATAATAAGCATACCCATGATGCCTGTCAAACATACGCTTGACGAGCGTAATGGTAGCGAGCACCGTAATCCCGGCCCCGGCCGCCACACACGCCATGATGGGAATGTTGAAATGGTTGAGCGCGGAAAGAAGCGGCTCATACAGGCCCATATACATCAGGATAAACGAAGTGCTGATCCCCGGAATCACCGTGCCAAGCGCAATGAGCACGCCGGCAAGCGCCGCGGTCCACCCGTTAAACGGCCAGATTTCGCCGCCCGTAACCAGCTTGTCCCCCGCCGCAAACAAAAGCACCAGCGCGATCCCAAACGCCGTCCCAAACAGATAGCGTTTCTTAAAGCCGTGCCGGTTGGCTTCTTTCAAAAAGGAGGGGATGCCCCCCAGCACCAGGCCGATCAGCGCATACATCACGGGCATTTTCCAGTTGAGCATCAGCCATTCCACCAGCCGGCTCGTTGCAAAAAGGCCAACCACGCCGCCAAGCCCAAGGGGAAGCAGAAACAGCGCATTGCGCCTGACCGCTTTAAAAAAGCCCACCACAGCGTTGATCACCGGGCGGTAAACCCCCATGGATACCGCTATTACGCCGCCGCTCGCGCCCGGCAAAATCGCCGCAATGCCGATAATGGCGCCCTTAAGAAGGCGCATCCAGAATCCGTTTCGTCTTTCGTTCATCGCAAATTATCGCTCCCAAAAACCGGCTTCAGAGCCGGGCACCGCGCAGCACGCAAAAAGCGCGGCACGCTTATTTGTATTGTATCTCAAAATATTCCAACAAGTACAGCGATTTAAATAAAATTTACAAATGCTTGATTTTTAGGTTCGCCCGCCATTTTTCTCTTGCAAAGCAAATGGAAATGATGTATCATATTTAAGCATGATTGCGTCGGGCGAGAGCAAAGAGCCTTATGTGTGGAGAGATGGCTGAGTTGGTCGAAGGCGCACGACTGGAAATCGTGTATGGCAGGAATGTCATCAAGGGTTCGAATCCCTTTCTCTCCGCCAAACAGAAAAGATCATCCCAAGGATGGTCTTTTTTGTTTGCTGAACAAGGGGCGGGCTGGGCCGCTCTTCCCCCGGCACAGCTCCAATGCCGCATGGCGAACGCCCTTCTCTCCGCTAAGTTTAAACTTTGTTTAAGCTATGCTTTTTTATGTGCCAGAATTGTGGTAAAATTCCGCAAAAACAATCAACCGTATAGATTTAAGGAGAGGTAACCATATGCCAAGCCCGGAAAAATTTCATGAAACGTTGGAAGAATATGAAGTGGGCAAAGAAATCATCGCGCTGATTGACCGTGGTTTTGAAGGAATCGTATCAAAGGCAAAAAAGAAAACCAAAGCAGAGTTTTTCAAGCAGGCGCTTGAAATTATGGAGGACAAGCTCGGCATTCAGAAAACGAGAGAAATTTTCGAGGCAAATGGATGCTGCAAAAGCGGCGCGCGCTTAAAAGCTTCCAAAGAGTTCCGGCGCATCAACGCAAGCCTGTGTATGGAGGATAAACTTGCAAAAATACGGCGCGCTCCCTATATGAATATGGGAAGCCCGCGCTTGATGAAAACGGAGAAATTGTGGTAAACGCAGTCCGTTATTGCATAGACGGCAAGTATGCATGCGCATGCCCATCAATCAGTAGGCAATCCATTCAGCCTGAATCAAAAAATTACTGTTATTGCTGTGCCGGTCATTTTAAGTTTCATTATGAGATTATGCTTGGCTGTAAGCTTGCAACGGCGGAAATTGTATCATCCCCCCCCCTTGACAGCAAGGGAAATGATCCATGTGTTATCCGGTTTGCGGTTGTGGAGTAGCGGGGATTCGCCCCTTTTGGTTTCCGCCTCCTTTTTTCTTCCGCAGCTGCACCGTTCTACATAACCATCCTTTTCTTGCTTGACGGCAGGCGCATTTACTGCTAAGCTGTTACCAAATTCTTTTTTGGAGGCACGGACGCACATGAAGATCCGGGACATCGCTGAACCCAAACGCTTTTTTGAGGCGGTAAACGCCTGCCGCGGCCATGTTGAGCTGCTTACCAGCGAGGGTGACCGGCTCAACCTGAAGTCCACGCTGTGCCAATACATCGCACTTACGCAGATGTTTCAGGATGGGCGTGTGGAAGGCGTTGAACTGAGCCTCAGCGACCCGGAGGATTTCAAGTTGCTCGCAGAGTTCCTGATCACGGAGTAAGCAAAGAACGCTGGACGCAAATGCCAGAGCCACAGAGCCGCCGCCCGCGGCTCTTTTTTGCGGTTTTTAGAAAACCGAAAAAACGGGGCTTGACAGTGTGCGGGTTTGGACGTACTATATTTTGTATTAAAAGATTATTATGCTCACAAAATCTTGTATTCTGCCATGTGCAGCAGGGTAAGCGGGCGAACCTCCCGCACTGTCCCGCAACCGTACAGCCGGAAAACCTGAAATGCAGGATTGTGCCAGAGCCACGGAGCATGGCAGGCATCAAACGCCGTATCCCGTGCTGCCCAAAAGCGCGGTTATTTTTTTGCAAACTGTTATGAGGGGGAGTTTCATGATTACGCACGTTATCAAGCGCAACGGCACGCGCGCGCCGTTTAAGCAGGAAAAGATCACCTGGGCGATTTATAAGGCCGCAGCCGCCGTGGGCGGGGACGACTTTGCAAAGGCGCAAGCCCTTTCGAACGAAGTCACGGCTTTCGTTTCCGCACATGCGGAAGGCGACGCCGCAGATGTGGAAACCATTCAGGATGCCGTTGAAAAGATTCTGATCGAGCGCGGGCATGCCAAAACCGCAAAAGCGTTTATCCTGTACCGGGAAAAGCGCCGCAGCGCGCGCGAAAGCAATGCGCTCATCGGAGCGACCATCAGCATGTTTTCCGATTATCTGGATGATAAAGACTGGCAGATTCAGGAAAACGCCAACACGCAGAAATCCATCAACGGCATGAACAACTATGTGCGGGAAACCTTCACCAAGCAATACTGGCTGCACGAGGTCTACCCCGAAGAAGTGCGCCGCGCGCATTCCGAAGGCGACATGCACATCCATGATCTCGGCTTCTTCGGCCCATACTGCGCGGGCTGGGATCTGCGCCAGCTGCTGACGGACGGTTTTGGCGGCGTTGGCGGCAAGGTGGAATCCTCCCCTGCAAAGCACCTTCGCTCCTTTTTGGGGCAGATCGTGAACTCGACCTTCACCACGCAGGGTGAAACCGCGGGCGCGCAGGCATGGAGCTCCATCGACACCTATTGCGCCCCGTTCATCCGGTATGATGCGCTCACCAAAAAGCAGGTGAAGCAGGCGTTGCAGGAGTTCATCTTCAACATCAATGTTCCTACGCGCGTGGGCTTCCAATGCCCGTTTTCCAACCTGACGTTCGACATCAAAGCGCCGCGCACGCTCAAGGATGAACCCGTTATCATCGGCGGCGAGATGACGGGCGACCGCTACGGCGATTTCCAGGCGGAAATGGATCTGTTCAACGAAGCATTCTGCGAGGTGATGCTCGAGGGCGATGCAAAGGGGCGCGTGTTCACCTTCCCGATCCCGACGATCAACGTTACGGCGGATTTCGATTGGGACAGCCCGGTGATCGACAAATTCATGGAGATTACCTGCAAATACGGCATCCCGTATTTCTCCAACTACATCAATTCCGACCTTTCCCCGGAGGACGCGCTTTCCATGTGCTGCCGGCTCCGGCTGGACACCAAGGAGCTGCGCAAACGCGGCGGCGGCCTGTTCGGCTCCAACCCGCTCACCGGCTCCATCGGCGTGGTCACGATCAACCTGCCGCGGATCGCCTATAAGTCCAAATCGCGCGAAGAATTTTTCGGGCGGCTCTGGCGGATGGTGCAGATTGCAAAAAACAGCCTTGAGATCAAGCGCAAGGTCATTGAAACCGAAACCGCGCGCGGCCTGTATCCGTATGCTGCCCATTACCTGCGCCATGTGCATGCACGCACCGGGCAATACTGGTATAACCACTTCAACACCATTGGCATCATCGGCATGAATGAAGCCTGCATGAACCTCTTTGGGCCGGAAACAGATCTCACTTCCCCCGAGGGGCAGTCTTTCGCCATTGAGGTGATGGATTATCTCCGCGCCGAGATGAGCGAAATCCAGGAGGAAACCGGGCATTTTTACAATCTGGAAGCCTCACCCGCCGAGGGTACGAGCTACCGCCTTGCCCGGTTGGATCGCGCGCAATACCCGGACATTCTCTGCGCGGGAACGGAGGAAACGCCGTATTACACCAACTCCACGCAGCTGCCCGTGGGCTTTACGGATGATATCTTTGAAACCCTTGATTTGCAGGATGCGCTTCAAAGCCGCTATACCGGCGGCACGGTGCTGCACCTGTATTTGGGCGAGCGCATTCCGGACACGGAAACAGCAAAGGCGCTCATTCGCAAGGTGTTCACGAACTATAAGCTGCCGTACCTTTCGCTCACGCCCACGTTTTCCATCTGCCCGAACCACAGTTACATCCGCGGCGAGCACTTCACCTGCCCGCAATGCGGCAGCGAAGCAGAGGTTTGGAGCCGCGTGGTGGGGTATCTCCGGCCCGTGCAGAATTTCCACAAAGGCAAAAAGCAGGAATATGCCGAACGCGTAAAATATGTGATAAAGGACGAGCAGCTTTGCGCATCGCAGGATTAGAAAAATTCAGCACGGTGGATTTCCCCGGCAGCCTTGCGGCGGTACTTTTTGCCGCAGGCTGCAACTACCGTTGCTTCTATTGCCATAACCGGCACATTTTGGGCGAACCTCCGCTTCTTCCCGAGGCAGAGGTTCTTGCTTTTTTGCAAAAGCGGGCCGGGCTCCTCGATGGCGTGGTGTTCTCCGGCGGAGAGCCTACGCTGCAAAGCGACCTGCCGGAATGGGTCCGCCGCGTGCGCGCGCTGGGCTACAAAACGAAGCTTGACACCAACGGAAGCCGCCCTGAGGTGCTCCGCGCGCTCATTGCGGACGGGCTCCTCGATTATGTGGCCATGGATTATAAAGCGCCGCTCGAAGGATACTCTCCGCTTTGCAACGCGAATTCTGCAGGCGTGCCGGAAAGCCTCGCGCTGCTGCGGGGTTCCGGCGTACCTTATGAACTGCGCACGACGCTCGTGCCCCAAATCACAGAGGCCAAACTGCGCAAAATGGCCGCAGCCGTTGCGGCGGACGCAAGCTGGTTTTTGCAGCTCTACCGCCCCCAGCCGGGCGACGAAGCGCAGCTGCGCGGCCTTGCGCCGTACACGCCGGGCGAAATCGAAGCGCTCGCGGAAACGCTCCGCCGCGTGCGGCCGAACGTGAAGGCAAGGTAAGGAGCAGGAATACAGCGTTTGCCGCCGGAAAATATTATATTGTATATTGCTCTGGCGGCAATTGATATTTGCAATTCTTACCGGTATCATTATAGTGTAATCATTTATTATATTCTGTTTTATACTTTCGTTTATTAAAAAAGCAATGGCCCGTATGCTGCGCGAAAAGTTCCGTTTCCCTGAGGAGACTCACAATAAACAATTTGTTTTGAAAGGAGTTCCTCTTATGAAAAAGACAGTTTCACTCTTTTTGGCTCTGGTTCTCCTGCTGTTTGGCACGACTTTTTCTTCTGTGCTGGCATTGGGCTGCACGGCTTCAAGCGCGAATCCCTTCCTGCGTTTCCTTGAGTCTGCACCAATCGAATCGCTGCTCAGTACGCAAGAACAGGAAGCATTGCTGCAAGCATATGCGGATGAATTCGAGTTTCTCAATCAAAAACATGGGAATGCAATCCAAGCCGTCAACGAAAACGCAATCAACCTTATCAAAGCGGAAGCCGTTTCATTTTCAGGAAGCGATGTTTTCGAGTTCGACGCCCTTTTGGAACAAATCAGCGCGCTGCGCTTTGAAAAGGCGGTTGCCGCCTTCAACGCCGGCGATGCATCCGCACAAACCCAGTCAAGCCCGCTGCGCGTCCATCCCGATCAGCTTGAGGTCAGAAACGCCGTGCGCACTACGGTTGTGCCCTACGGCGCGCTGACAGCCAAGTATATTTCCGAAGCACCTACCGGAACCACACTCACGACAAGCGGAAGTCTCAGTCTTTCTGTTGAAAAGGGATCGATATTGAAAAGCTATAAGCTCACCACTGGGGTTGAGGTTTCAGTTGAATACAGTCTGACCGGGCCTTCAAGCACGGATCAGGTAAAGCCGGGGATGTATGCTACACACCGGGTTGCATTTGGCGTATTATATGGCAGAATCGAGCGCTATACCTACGACTTGTATTATTCATATACTGGCGAACTTCACTCGCATAATGAAATCATCAGTGTGCGTGATGAAGATGGTTATTATTGCACCTTTCTTGCTTCCTATGGCGCGCCGACTTACTTGCGCCATGCGAAAAACAACAATTACTTTACGTTTACGTCACGCTCTTCCTGTGTAGACAGCGTTTGCAAAAATTCGGGAACTTACATTGATTGATTGGGAGGTACTTATGGAGTGCAGGATCAATTTTTTAACGCATCTGGCATTTCAGCTTTTATGGATGGGACTTGCCTGCACGGGCCTACCTCCCATTACGCTTTGCATTGCCAACCACAGATGCGATACATTTTATTCGTTTTTGATGGCTCTGCAAAGCTATAGGCTGCTATGGATGTTCTTTCTGGGAATCCTGCTGTTGATCTTCGGGCTCGCATTGCTTATCGGGTGTGGCAGGGCTGCATTCAGAAAGCAGCAGCCCATCTCCGAATGAATGGTCTGAATAGGAACAATACCAGCACTTCGCAGTCAAAAGGAGGAGCTGTGCTGAACTACAAATGGATTCGCGTTTTAAGAATAATCTATGCCATCGCCATTGTTGCGATCCTGGTCTTGATCTTCACGCGTCCACCCCAGGCTTCCGCATTCCGGCGCGCTTTGCCGGCGGTTGTGGCGCTCGGAGTTGTCATACTCATGTATGCTATTCGTGCGTTCGTTTTCCCCTGCCCGCGCTGCGGAAAACACAAAACAACCGCTGCGTTTGGCCTTAGCCATCTGCGGAAGGATTCCGTGTTCTACTGCCCGGACTGCGGTGAGGAGCTGCGGTTCACGCCGAAAGGCGGCGGGCAGGGATAGCGTTGCACCGCATGCTGCCGCTTGTAAATGCGCAGTGAATTTTATATATTTTTTCTGCATTGTTGACATCCTAGCTTTTTTCCTGTATTGTTAAAATATAGATTTAAGCTGTCAAAATCAAGTTGGTTATTGTTATAACCTTTACCGTTTATGTTAATTTAAATGACGAATAAATTTTATGTTTCCCATAGGGGAATATTATACCAAATTTAAAAGGAGGAGCTAACTATGTTACGCAAACTGATTTCTGTCATCTTGGCTTTTATATTCGTTTTCGCGCTTGCAGCTCCAGCCGCATTTGCTGCGAATCCCAAAATTACCGCTGAAGTCGATGTAATTAAGTATAACAACAGTTATTTATACACCGAACGAACTGCTAACTGGTACTTATGTATCGCCGCTGAGCCTGGTAAACCTATCGATGTTGCCTTAAGCTATGCAAACCGCTCTGATTATGTTTATGAAACTAAAATAGGTTTCAGTAGCATAACGGCTAGCTTTGCAAGCAATGCTTTTTGGTCAGAAATTAAAGAGCAGTTTTTCTCAAAAGTCCAAAATTTAAGTTCTTTCCGCGTTTCTGATCGCATAACCATATCAAAAACGTATGCACCAAGGAACACTGTTACCTCAACTCTGTTGAGTAGATTAAATAGCTATTATGGTACCTCATATAGCAATAGAACCATATACTCTCCTTCTAACTATGAACCATATTCTGTTAAAGTAACAGAAAGCCTTGAATTTGATGCTTATCTTATGTTCACTATTAATTGGAAATCTGCTGCAAGTATTGCTGCAACACTTGTCTCTTTTGGTTTGGACCCCTCCCGGGGAGTTCTAATTGCCAGAGTGCTTGGTGTAGCATCTATTGCAGTAACTTTGCCAGTCGGTACAAGTGTAGACTATTATCGTGCGATTGCCCTGTTCACACGTCGTGGCATTGTGAACAACACCCCCGTGGTTTGGGCTACAAAAACAGATATTTATGAGGCCTTCGAAGAAGGTGGTGATATAGAAATGGTAGCATATGCTGATCGCGATATTATTTATGCCCCACACGAATACGATTACCGTATTACCGCGCTCGCTCAAAGTGCATATGAGAACTATATTGCAATTTATGGTTAATTTTTCTTGGTTCTGGAAGGAATTTATGCTGAGCTACAAACGACTCTATATCCCACGCACAGTTCAAGTGCTGGAAGCCATACTGATCCTGCTTATACCATTCGGCCCCAGGGAGCACCTGCTGCTGTTTCTCTATCTTGCGATCGGTTTGATTTTTCTCCAGCACATCCTTACATGCCGCCTCTTTGAATGTCCGCGCTGCGGAAGCCGCCGCATCCTCACGCGCAACATATTCCACTACCGCCCCAGCTCCGTGTTCTACTGCCCGGACTGCGGTGAGGAGCTGCGGTTCATGCCGAAAGGCGGCGTGCAGGGATAGCGCCGCGCGCGTCGCCTGAACCGAAAAGCGCCTGCCTCCGCAAAACGGGGGCAGGCGCTTTTCATGCTGTCAAAAAACCGGGGATTGCCAAGGGGCCGCGATAAGGTACAATAAGTTGCGCAAACTGGGAAGAGCACAAAAAGGGACATAGTTTGCAGAATTCTGGTAGAATGAA
>DCKB01000076.1 GCA_002320595.1 Christensenella sp. UBA1685 | reverse complement strand
GCGCATAACTCTTGACGGCACCCCGAGCTTCAAGCGGAAATGGCGGCAATGCGGCGAACGCTTGCGGATTTGGCAAGACAGGCGTGTGCGTTGCGGGAAGGGAATGCAGCGTGAGAATTCGGTTTGGCAGTCCGGCATAGTTCGTGTGGAATGGAATCAAAGCGCTCGCAGTGGTGTTTGCCTTGTGGGCGTTTGTTGTTTTACTGTGAGCGTTAGCGTGAAAGGAGTATGAAATGTACGCGACAAAAGCAGAAGCGAAATGTGAACTTGAAGCAAGCAAAGACATGACTGGCTATTTTGATGGAAGCCTGAAAATGAAAGACATGAAAGAGATGCTGCGCGGCATGCGATTCAGGTCAGCCACTTCTTTTCCTCATCGGTCAGCTTCATATAGTTCAGGTACAGCCGCTTGCAGATAAAGGCCAGCGCGGCCTCGCTCGATTCGGGGGGGGGGGGGGGGGGGGGACGCTTTCTTCCTTGCCCGTGATCTCCGCCGCGACCTCCAGCGGATTGTCCATCGGGATATTGAAAAAGTCGCCCTTGTGGGCTTCCCGTAGGGAGCGGGCGATCTCCGCCATATCCCGCCCGATCAGATAGCGGCAAAAGCTGTCCTCGTCCACATGCGCGGCAACAAGCTGCCGAAGATACGGGTCGCTTGCGCCGGGATCGTACTGCTTGACGATATTCGCACTCGCGGCATCCACAATGGAATTTGCCGTCCGTACCAGCTTGACCGCCATCCCGTTCACATAAACCTCCAGCTCCGCCATGAGCCGGGGAAAGTCCGGGTACGTCGCCAAATCACACAGCAGGGCGTTGTCGATCCGCCCAGATTGTAGCAATTCAATCATCACATCACTCAAACGCTCAGCGTTTGGGTGATTTCTTGTTTCCGCCAGCCCCAGCAGGTAGTCGGCAGTCACGCCGTAGAACTTTGCCAGCTTGACAAGGACGTAGTGGCTGATGTCCCTGAACTCGTCCGATTCATAGCTGCCCAGGGCGGACCGGGACAGCCCGGTCTGCTCCAGCGTCAAGCCGCGCTCCACCCGCAGGTCCTTCAATCGTTCCGGCATCGTCAGCATCATCCGTTATCCCTCCCTTGCGCTGTTGATAGGGGGTCAGTCCTATTTCTTCTTGCTTTCATGACATTCGCTGTTTCCTGAACCGCTTTCGGAATCCACTCTGCATTGCAATAATCAAAGGGTATCACGATTTCCTGAATCCGGTCTTTCCGCGTCGGTCGCTTCAAGTCCCTTGGAAAACAGGAAAGGCCAACCTCTCGAAGCGAGAATACACTTTCGCTCAGCCAACCCACCGGCTGGTTGTCACAGTACACACAGTAGCAGCCAAACATCTTCTTTACACGAACATTTAGCCCACTCAGCGAATCAAGCCAAGTTTGGACAACACTTTCATCTGGATATGCCATCTTGATCGCCTCCTGTTCCGTTTTTGTCGAAAGTCTTCCTGCCTGTGCCTATTATATTATATTTCCAAGAGCGGGGAAATACCGGGGTTTTTGGCCTCTTTTCCCACCTCTCGGATATACGGCACAGGCCCTTTGCCTGGTGTACACTTGCCTCACAACCGATTGAAAACACAGGGAAAGGAGGTCCCGGAACGGTATACTACGAAAACCCAATAGAGTCTAAGTTTATCCTCGGCGGAAACGAGATAGCGGCTTTGATGAATCGAATTTTACCTCTTGACTACATGAATGCTGCGTACTTCATTGAGAATCTGGTCGTTGAGGTACAGCCGCCACCGAGAGGAGAACGGTGTAGTGCTGCGACGATAAAGCAGGATCTTAAATCCTTGCTCTTGCCAAAACTGCCGCTCAGTGAGAAGAACATAGAGGTGTTTAAATGCGCAAGAAAGATGTTGTTGTCCTGTGGAAATGGGTATATCGAACGCAGCTTTATCGTGTACACGGAGCAGATGGAAGAACTTACCGGAAATACCGGAGAGTGGAGAGCATATGGAGACCTCGCAAGGCCGTATATCGGTTTGTACAGGCACGAGTGGCCAAAGGGCAAAAGCCAAAGTGAATTTCGAAAAGCATTCCTATAAATGACAACTGCATTTGACAGCGGAGGTGGTATAATCTAATTATACAAAACGTACTTTTAGCAGTGCTATAAGCGGGAGAAATCGCTCTTCGCTTTCATATTTCCTGTTCATATCAAACCAATAAAAACATATATATTAAGCAAATCAAATAGCAATTTGAAATCAATTGAGAGGGTATTATGACGGTTGTAAACGTATATCCGGCTGCAAACGATAATTGCGCATGGGATGAACTGGCAGAGCTGTCCCAAAAACTGCTTACACATATCTATGCGGAACTTGAAAAATGCGAAAAAAGAAAAATCATATTAATCGCTATGGATGGCGGCTGCGAGACGAGCGTGAGGCCAAGCTCGCTATGAATGCGGTGTATACGAGGCAATCCCTTGACGTTAAGGACAGCTTGTCGATTGAATCACAGCTTGACGCCTGCCTGAACGAAAACGGGAGCGCTGCATACCGGCACTACAACGATAAAGGATACAGTGGAAAAAACACGGAGCGGCCGGCGTTTCAGCAGCTTATGGCCGATGTAAGAAAAGGCACCATCGAAAGAGTGATCGTCTACCGGCTGGACAGGCTTAGCCGCTCGCTTCTGGATTTTGCCGAGATGATCGATGTATTCAAGAAAAAGGATGTTGAGTTCGTTTCGTGCCGGGAAAAATTTGATACCTCAACGCCGATTGGAAACGCAATGCTCAGCATCATAATGGTGTTTGCACAGTTGGAACGCGAGACAATCCAAATGCGCGTGAAGGACAACTATGCGACCCGGATGGAGCGCGGCGCATATGATGGGGTGGCGCCATATGGTTTTGGTAAAGCAATTGCAAAGGTAGGGGGCAAGCAGGTGCATACGCTTGATGTAAACGAGGAGAGCGATATCGTGCGCAGCATGTTTAACGAATATGCGTACACGGGAGATTCGCTTGGTGCGATAGCAAAGAGGCTCAATGCACAGGGGATTCCATCGCCCGGGGAGGCCCCTTGGGATGGAGGCAAAATCAGCCGGATTTTGAGCAACCCAATCTACGTCCGGGCAAATGCGGACATCTTTGCTTATTATAATGCGCTTGGCATGACGATTACGAACCCAATCGAGGACTTTATTGCTGTAAACGGATGCATCACTTACGGAGGATGGGAAAGGTCGCGCCGGAAGTTTTCCCAATACGACAGGCTGAAGCTTTCAATTGGGCTGCATCCGGGTTTGGTTGATTCCGACACCTTTCTACGATGCCAAACCAAATTAAAAGCGAACCGGCAGATTTGCAATGCGGGAAAGGGGAAACACAGCTGGCTGACCGGGATGGTAAAATGCGGATATTGCGGGCATTCCCTGAAAGTGATGGTGGACCAAAAAGGGCGCGGCATAAAACGGTTTGTGTGCAGCGGAAACACAAATTGCGGAATCTGCAGCCAGTTTGGATCACAACGCGTTGATGAACTTGAAGCGGGCGTTGAGCATGAGCTTATGCAAATGGTGGAACGCAGGAGAGATATTGAGGCAAAAATAGAGATGGAACTCGATACGGAGGAATCAAGAATAAAAATTGAGCAGGCGAAGATCAGCGAGAAACTGAACCGGCTGGTTGATGCGCTTGCGGAGGGGGAACCGTCTTCCGCTTCAGCGGTGATGAAAAAGATTGCCGAATTGGAGGAAAAGAAAAAGCTGCTTGGGGTGGAACTGAGATCGCATAGGGCTAAATTGCCGTCTCAGCAAGAGCTGCTGCAATTCCGTGATACAGCCCGCTTGTGGCCGCACATGACCATTCAACAAAAACGGGAGGTTGCAAAATTATTGATCGATAAAATTGAAGTCAAATGCGGCGAAATACAAATCTACTGGAAGTATAATTTTGAGGCGTAGGGGGCTTTCACAATAGAAAGAAAGCCCCAACAGGTATCGAAACACGGTAACCAACTGGTCTTGCCAAGTCAAATGAATTCGATCCAAGCTTTGTAATAATCCCAGCGCGTTTGATCTTCATAAGCGATTGTAATATAACGCACGATGATTTCACCGATGGTATAGCCACATGCAGTCAGGTGATTAATCGCTTCATCCAAGTTAGTGTGTTTACGGTTTGTTATGTCAATGCGCAGAATGAACTGCGCAAAGTGGCGGTTCCCTTCCGCGAAAGTCCAGGCAAGCTCTTCATCCGGTCCGCAGGATTCAGCGGCCCATCCCCAGATCCATCGGTAATCCGGAGGCCCCAGGCGCACTCCTGCAAACTGGTATTGCCCGGAAAAGTATTTTTTCCAGACCTCCTTGTCGTAAAGCTTGGAGTGGCTGAGAAGGAGCGGTATATCTGGCTGCGTTTCTGTGTAAGGGTGTTCCCGGATATATTCCAGCTCCTCCATGAGGCTTAGCGTTTTGCGCAGCATGGAATAGGTTCCCTGCAAACTGTTAATCTGTGCTTCAAGCTCGCTTTTTTTCTTCAAGTACAGCGCGTTGCTGTCTGCAAGGCTTAGCGTCTGATATTCCTTAATGGCCTTAACCGGAATGCCGAGGTTGCGCAGATAACAGATGTCACTGAGATCCAACAGGGAAGAATAAGTATATTCACGGTAATTGTTTTCGCGCCGGCTTAAGGAGATCAAGCCCATAGACTCCCAATAGCGCAGCGTTGAGGCAGGAATTCCAAACGTTTCTGAAACGGTTGAAATGTTCACTGTTTTATCTTTGTCCCACATTTCCTGTCAGCCTCCTGTACCATAAATGCCTGGGAGTAATGAAAGCAGATTATATTAAAATTATATCTAAAACCGTATTGACATTCAAGTAACTTTAAGCTTTAAAATAACTAAAGGATGGGAGCACAAATCAGATGAAACCCGATTGTATCTGTGTGGGTTGCCCGCTTATGAACTTTGAATGCATGCCGGAATCAAACAGCAAATTGGAACAAAATGACGGAAAAGCAATGTTTTGAATTACGAATGAACGCCTGTCGCCGCTTGCACTGCGGCACAGCGCTCAAATAAACCATACTTTAGGAGGAAACCATGAAAAAAAGCTTAGTACTGATGCTTACCATTCTTCTGGCGGCTTCGCTTTTTGCAGGCTGCGGACAGGACGGCGGAACTACTTCGGACGCAATTCTCTACTATGCCTGCGGCTCGGAACCTTACCTGACGTTGGACCCCAGCGTGGAAAATTCCAACGGCGTATGTGTCCTCCAAAATGTATATGAAACATTAACGCGCTATAACGATCAGACAGGCGAGGTGGAGCCCTGCCTCGCTACTTCCTGGACACACAGCGATGACGGCACAGTATGGGAATTTACCCTGCGTGAGGATGTGACCTTTCATGACGGCACAAAAATGAACGCAAATGCGGTTAAAAGGTCTATCGAGCGCACAATCGGATTTGGTAAAGGCGCCGCTTACATTTGGGCCAATGTCGAAAGCATTGAGGTTGTAAGCGATTACGTGGTTCGGTTCACTTGCTCCGCGTCCACATCGGTGGATCTAATCGCTTCGGCTGCCTATGCGGCTTATATCATGTCGGAAAGTGCATGCGACCAGGAGAGCGACTGGTTCAACAATGAAGAGGGAAACGATGGCGGCTCTGGTCCGTACACCGTAAAGAGCCTTGTGACCGGCGATCAGGTAATCCTTTCCGCATACGATGGATATTGGCAGGAATGGAAGGAAAACTCCTATAAAACGGTCGTTATTAAGAAACACGTGGAAAGCGGCACGCGCCGTCAGCTCCTTGAGACGGGCGATGCCCAGATCGCTTACAATTTTTCCACGACGGATATTGCTGCGCTAAAGTCGAACGAAAAGGTCGATGTGAAATATGTGAATACTTATAACAACATCCTGCTTTTCTTCAACACGGAAAAGGAACCCTGCAGCAACGAGGAATTCCGCAAGGCGCTTGCGTATTCGTTCCCTTATGAAGAAGTGATCAACGGGGTGCTGGAAAACCGTGGACAGCTTTCCCGCGGCCTTGTAACGCCCGGCCTTTGGGGACATGACGAAACCTGCACGCAATACGAATTTAACATGGATAAGGCCAGGGAATGCCTTGCGAATTCGGGTGTGGATGTAAGCGCTGTGAATCTGGAGTTTGCCATCCAGTCCGGCTATACCGAATACAAGGATTTTGCACAGCTCTGGCAGACCTATCTTAAAGAACTTGGCATTAATATGGAAATCCGTGAGCGTGGCTGGGATGCCCACATTGAACATGCACGCGCTACGCGCCCGGAGGACAGGCAGGATATTTTCGTTATGATCTGGTGGCCGGATTATGCCGATCCTTCCAGTTGGTTCCAGAGCATGGTGCACTCTGAGGAGAGCCCTGCGTTTAACCTGAGCTATATCAAAAACGCTGAGTGGGACGCGAAGATTGAAGAAGCGATGCAGCTGACCGCAACGGACCGTGCCAGTGCGGAAGCGCTGTATAAAGAGGTGCAGATGGGCGTTCTGGACGGTGCGCACATGATCCCGGTTTACGACCAGGTCATCACTTATGCGGTTTCCACGGAGATCGACGGCTTCTACTATAATCCGGCGTACCCTAGCTCCACGCTTTATTTCAGCATTACACATAAGTAAGTTGCCCGTTTCCAGGGTATAACGCACATCGGCAGGGGGAGCTGCCGCTCCCCCTGTAAGACAAAGGAGAACGCTGAACCTATGGGAAAATATATTATAAAACGACTACTGAACGGCCTCATTGTGCTGTTGGGCGTAGTCACCATTACGTTCTTCATCACGCGCGTCGTCCCTTCGGATGTAGCCGGCAAATGGGCTGGCGAACGTGCAACGGAAGAACAGCGGCAGCAGGCCATTGCCGAGCTTGGGCTGGATAAGCCGTTGGCAACGCAGTATGTGAACTATTTGAAGGATCTTCTTTCGGGCGATCTTGGACGCTCGCTGCGCACGAAGGAACTCATTACAAAGGAACTTGCGAGCTATTTCCCCGCAACGATGGAACTGGTGCTGGTGGGCTTCCTGTTTGCACTGTTTGTGGGCATACCAATGGGAATTTATTCCGCGAAGAAAAACGGGAAAATGCTGGACCATGCCACCCGCTTCTTCTCAATCGGCGCGGTTTCACTGCCAACATTCTGGGTGGCAATGGTGTTTCAGCTGGTCTTTTACCGCATTCTCAACTGGCTTCCGCTTGGCGGGCGCATGAGCATCAACGCATCGCTGCTTTACGAAATACCAAACGTTACAGGCATGCTTATTATCGACTGCATTCTGACCGGCTCCTGGGAACTCTTGGGAGACGCCTTTGTGCATATCATTATGCCCGGCTTTACCATTGCGCTTTATCCAATTGGCCTTGTCGCGCGCATGACGCGTTCCGCGCTGCTTGAAATCCTCAATGAGGACTACATCACCGCTTCAAAATCCTATGGCATCCGGGAGGGCAAGGTGCTTTGGCGCTATGCACTGAAGAATTCTTTGGGCGCTACTGCAACGGTGGTTGCATTGTCCATGGGCTATTCGCTGACCAATACATTCCTGACGGAAACTATTTTCAGTTGGCCAGGCTTGGGAAGCTACGTCAGCAAATCGGTTACGACGCTGGATTATCCGGCGATTATGGGCATTGCGATTATCTCCGCAATCTTCTATGTAATCCTTAACCTGATTGCGGATATCATTATTGCGCTTGACCCGCGCATCCGGCTGTAAGGAGGGCAACATGAATCAAAAAATGAAAGACATTCTTCGGCCGAAACTGAAAGAGCTGCGGGACATGATTTTCATGCTGCGCAGGAACGCGCTTACCATGGCGGCGGTCATTGCGCTGATCCTGATTTTGATCCTTGCTCTGCTTGCGCCTGCAATCGTTCCTTATCCGCAGGACATTGCGGATAAAACGAACCTTTCGGAAAAATTTCAGGCGCCTTCGTCAGCGCACCTGTTCGGGACGGATGAGCTTGGACGCGATGTGTTCAGCCGCGTCCTGTACGGAACGAGAATCTCCCTCAGCACGGCTGTGCTTGCAGTAGCCCTATCATTGATCATCGGCGTGCCGCTTGGCGCAGTCGCAGGCACATTTGGCGGCGCGGTAGACGAGATAATCATGCGCATCACGGATATTTTCCTGAGTTTTCCGCCGATGCTCCTGGCAATCTTGCTTGTGTCCATGTTGGGGCCAAGCCTGAACAATGCGATTCTTGCCATCGCGCTTGCATGGTGGCCTTGGTATACGCGCATTGTGCGCGGGCAGGCAATCTCGCTGAAAGAACGCAAATTCATTCAGGCTGCGGAGACGATTGGCACGCCCAAGTGGAAGATTGTTGCTAAACATATTATCCCCAACACGATCTCGCCCGTGGTGGTACAGGCGTCCATGGATATGGGCGGTGTGATTCTTACCATTGCATCCCTGAGCTATCTCGGCCTTGGCGCGCAGGCGCCTTCGCCGGAATGGGGCCTGATGATCAGCACCTCGCGCAACTATTTCCCAGACATTTGGTGGTATAGCGTGTTCCCGGGCATCGCCATCTTCATAACCGTGCTCGCATTCAATTTGCTGGGCGATGGCGTGCGTGAGATCCTTGACCCCAAAACGCGTAAGAAATGAGGAGGGGCATCCGTGAGCTATTTTGAAGTGAATGGCCTGCAGGTCAGGCATAAGACGGCCGAAGGCATTAAGGAAGTTCTGAACATCGACCATATCGCCATTGAAAAGGGCACGACATACGGCATTGTTGGCGAAAGCGGGCAGGGAAAAACCGTCCTTGCGCTTACGATCCTGAAACTGCTGCAATGCCCGCCCGGCGAAATCACAAAGGGCTCAATCCTGTTGGACGGGGAGGACATCCTTACCTACAGCCAACGCAGGATGCAGGCAAGTGTGCGCGGCAAAAAGATAGCGATGATCTTCCAGGACCCCATGTCCTGCCTGAACCCCGTGTTTACCGTTGGCCAGATGTTGGATGATGTGATCCGCACGAACCGGGGGCTTACCGGCAAGGAAGCGCTTGCGTATGCGTATAAGGTGTTGGACTTGGTGAAGCTGGTGGATGCGGAGAGCACGCTGAAAAAATATCCGCACCAGCTTTCCGGCGGCCAACGGCAGCGCATCATCATCGCGCTTGCCCTTTGCTGCGGCGCAGGGTTTCTTATTGCGGACGAACCCACGCGCAACCTTGACGTAACCATTCAGGCGAGCATCCTCAAGCTGCTGAAAGAGCTGCAGGAAACGCTGGGCATTACGGTGCTCTTCATTGCCAACAACATGAGCCTTGTTTCCGCGTTCTGCGACAGAATCGGCATCCTTCATGAAGGACGCATCATCGAGGAAGGTGAAACGGAGCGAATCATCCATGCGCCCGACCAAGCATACACGCGCATGTTGGTGGAGGCCGCACGGCTGCATACCGCTCCCGCTGCGGAGGCTGAAACGGGCGAGGAGCTGCTGCGTGTAGAGCACCTTAAAAAATATTTTGACGTTAAGAAAAAGAACAAAAAGCTGAGCCTCAAGGCCGTGGATGGCGTAAGCTTTACCCTGAACAAAGGTGAGGTGTTGGGCATTGTTGGCGAAAGCGGATGCGGAAAATCCACATTGGTTAATACGATCCTGAACCTTTATGATCCAACGGCCGGAAAGGTGTATTTTGACGGCAAGGATGTGTTTTCGGATGAACGCAAAAACCGCAATGCATTTAAAAAGAATGTGCAGATTGTGTTCCAAGACCCGTACTGGTCTCTGAATCCACGTTGGCTTGTGAAAGAGATCGTGGCTGAGCCGTTGGACGCATACGAGAAACTGCGCGGGCAGGAACGCCTTGCGCGCGTTGGGCAATTGTTGGAGATGGTAGGCCTTAGCCGGGATGATGCATACAAATATCCGCACGAATTCTCCGGCGGCGAACGGCAGCGCATTGCAATCGCCCGCTCGCTTGCATCTAACCCCAAACTGGTGGTGCTGGATGAACCGACCTCTTCCATCGATGTGTTTTCTCAGGCGCAGATATTGGAGCTGCTGCGGGAACTGAAGGAAAAATTCCAACTCACGAATATCCTGATCTCGCATGACCTTGGCGTCGTGAGCCAAATGGCCAATAAAATTGCTGTGATGTATCTTGGGAAAATTGCGGAGTTCGGTCCTGCGGCAGAGGTATTTCGCAACCCGCAGCATCCATATACCAAGGCGTTGTTCAACGCCATCCCCAAGTTTGAAAAGCTGGGAATGGATCAGCTGACTACGCTGGAAGGCGCAATTCCAAGCCCGATCAACCCGCCTTCAGGCTGCGCATTCCATACCCGCTGTGCAGAAGCATGCGAAGCCTGTAAAAGCTGGACTCCAGAGCCGGTTTACCTGAATGAGGCACATTATGTTTCCTGCATCCATTTTACCGAGCGGCAAGGGGAGAATACATGCGGAAAAAGATAACGGTTGTCACAATGGGGCAAAGCCCTGTTGACCCTCAAACGCACGATGTATATCGTATGCTTGCACAGGCCTGCGATGTGGAACTGCGTGGAATTCTGGACGGAATGAGTGAGGCGGAAGCGAAGATGCTTGCCCCCGAAGGCGGCGAGCTGTTTATCGTCACCTCGCTGCGCACGGGGCGGGAGGTGCGCCTTGCAGAGCGCAACGCGATTCGCCTTGTAAACGAACGCCTGCTGGAAGCTGAGCAAAGTGGGTCCGCCGCAGCATTGGTCTTCTGCACCGGCCATTTTGACATTCCGGAGATGCGTATGCCTGTTTTTATTCCGGAGAAAATCCTTTTTTCGCTGTTCCGGGCAATGGGCGTAAAGCGGCTGGGGGCAATTGTGCCGAAATCTGGACAAATTGAAGCTTCCATGGCGTATTACAGCGAGTTTTCTCCGCGCATCTGCGCGGCATCCCCATATGGCCCGAGGGAGGAAATTGAAGCGGCTGCAGCCTCATTCCGCGATAGTGGCGTAGACATGCTGATGGCGGATTGCATGGGGTTCACGGAAGAGCTGGGCGAGCTGATCCAAGCTGCATCCGGCAAGCAGGTGTTTGTGCCGCGGGTGGTACTGCCCGCGCTTTTGAAGGCGGTTGTTTCCTGACCGTCTGAACCAAGAAAATTACGGCTGCCATGTGGCAGCGCAACGGAGAGAGGAGCATTTATGAAAGTTTTGAACAGAGAAGACATTATGGATATCCTTTACGGTGGCGCCATTCTGGGTACAGGCGGCGGCGGAAGCCTTACGAAGGGAATTGAGTTTATCGACCTTGCGATCAGCAAAGGAAAAACCTTTAAGCTTGCTTCTTTTGATGAGCTTGAAGCGGAGGATATCGTCGTTTGCCCATATTCCTGTGGCGCAATCTCCCCTTTGAGTGAGGAAGAACGCAAAAAGTATGAGGGGCTGCCGGTATACGAGGACACCTATCATATCAAGGCGCTTGAAAACATGGAAGCGTACCTGGGAAAGCCGGTCAAGGCCGTGATTTCCACAGAGATCGGCGCCGGAAACACTGCAAAAGCGCTTTTCTGCGCGGCTATGGGAGATAAGGTTCTTGTGGATGGCGACCCGGCTGGCCGCTCGGTTCCCTGTTTGCAGCATTCTACCTTCTATCTTCATGATGTGCCGATTACGCCCATGTCCGTTGTGAACAAGTTCGGTGAAAGCCTCATCGTGAAGGATGTTGTGAACGACTATCGCGCAGAAGCGATCGTGCGCGCGTTTGCAGTTGCAAGCCAGAATACCACCGCAGTATGCGACCATGCAAACACTGCTGAGGTAATCGGAAAGTCCGTCATCCGCGGCGCAATTTCCTACACCAAACAGATTGGGCATGCCTATCGCTCCGCGCTTGCGGCAGGACAGGATTATGCAGAAGCCGTTGCAAAGGCGGGGGAGGGCTTCGAAGCGCTGCGCGGAAAGGTTCGCAGGAACGACTGGGGAACAGAGGAAGGCTACACCGTGGGCACTATGATCATCGATGGCAGTGGTGAATTTGCAGGCAATGAATACAAAATCTGGTACCAAAACGAGAATATCATTCTCTGGAAAAACGGGGAATATTATATCACCGTGCCGGACCTCATCTGCGTATTTAACGACGATGCGAAGGAACCGCAGCTGAACCCGTTTGCTCAGGAGGGGGAATCTGTTTCGGTCATTATCCTGCCTGCACCCGCGGAATGGACTACTGAAAAGGGGCTTGAGGTTTTTGGCCCGCGCAGCTTTGGGTACGATGTGGACTGGAAGTCAATGGGAAAATAACATGAGGATTAAAATCATTGACGCGGTTGTAAAGAATTCCGACCGGCTGAGGACAAACGAGCAGTACATCCGGGAGAGCCTGCGTCCGGACACTGAGATCGACTTTGCGCGCATGGCAAAAGGGTTTCCATCCGTGGAATGCGATCTGCACGCGGCATTTAACAAGCCTCAGATCATCGCGTCAGCGATTCAGGCAGAACGGGAGGGGGTTGACGGCGTATTCGTCAATTGCTTTGATGACCCAGGGGTATATGAATGCCGCGAACTGCTTTCTATCCCCGTGTTCGGCGGCTATGTTCCGGCAATGATGACGGCGCTTTCCCTTGCCGAACGGGTTGCCATAATTACAACGGATCGTTTTGGGATTTTGAGCGAGGAACGCAAGGCAAGGATGTTGGGGATTTCTGAGCGCATCGCGGCAATTGTGCCGGTTGAGTTGGGGGCTTTGGAGCTGCAGAGCGATCCGGAAGCCTTGGCAGAGCGCGTTGCAGATGTGTGCTGCGCGCTGTATGAAACCGAGCGGGCGGGGGCGGTATGCTTAGGCTGCACCGCCATGCACTGCATGATCGATTCGCTCCGTGAAAAGCTGCAGGCGCGGAACTGCCCCATTATGGTCATTGAACCGCTCCGCAATGGCATACGCTATTGCGAACATATCATTTCTATGGGCTATCGGAACGGGCTGCATGTACTGAAATCCGTTGCATTGCCGAAAGGATATGAAAATGGCTGAGCGAATCGATTTTTATAAGCTCTTGAAAGACCGGCGTACCTGCCGGTCTTTCAAACCCGATCCAATCCCTGAAGAGGTGATGGCGCGGCTCTATGGCGCAGCCTGCTCCGCGCCGAGTGCAGGCGGGTTTCAACGGATCTCCATCATAGAGATTTCGGAGCCGGAAAAAAAGGAAGCGCTTGCGCGTATTTCACGAAATCAGCGGTTCATTGCCCATGCGCCGGTTAACCTGATGTTTTGCATCGATGGGCGTCGGATGCGCAGAATTGCTGAATATGAAGGTGCACCATACGGGCAGGATTACGCCATATGCACGCTTTGGATGGGAATTGTAGACGCTTCCATCAGCGCACAAACCCTTGTGCTTGCGGCAGAGGCGGAGGGATTATGCAGTTGCTATAATGGAAACGTGGTGGATCGGGCGGATGAAGTGTCGGAACTTTTGAAATTGCCGGAGCATGTGGTGCCCGCTTTTATGCTTACGCTGGGATACCCGCGCTCAAACGGCCAACGCTCCCGCAAGTATTCGTACGATGTAATTGTGCATCGGGAAACGTATCATGATATGGGGATGGAAGAACTGTATCCGCATCATCTTGCAAAGTGCGGGACGCCCCAGTTCGTTGCAAACGATGCCCGCTGCGCACAATTGGAAAAAATGCTCCTGCGGCAATATGGCACGGAGTTTGCGGCAAAAGCAATGGCGCGCGTGCATGAAAAGGGATGCCTTACGGCATATCAATATTGGTTTGGGTGTTATTATCCGAGCAATGAGGATACCGTGATGACAGCGGAAGATTACCGCATATTCCTCAAGAAAAAGGGGCTGGATTTAAACGAAAACGGGACACAGGGATAATGAAAATCAAACTTTTGTGCGGCTGCAATATTGCAGCCGCGCTCTTTAAAACAGGGTTTAGATCAGGTCATCATGTCCTTGAGATAGATGCCGATCGAACGGCCGGGTTCAATGGCAATGCCACAGTGAATCAGTGCGCGCTGCCGAGAAAACCATACAAGTGGCGTATGCCTTGGCCATCCTGATGTCCGGATCGTCTCCCAGAAGGAAGTTCAGGAGATCGAGCCCATTTTAAGACATGACATCCTGGGAGCAATTGTTTCTCCCTGCGAAGGACATTTGAACCCCTTCCTGCTCGTAAATGCTTACATTCAGGCTGCAAAGCGCCTTGGCGCTGAAGTCAGCACTTATACGAATTGAATCCGACGCTGTGCCGGAAGGACTTTACGTTTAAAATTTCATACAAGCTTGCGATATTCTTTGTTTGATTAAATTGCTTTGCTGCAGTAAAATGCCTGGGATGAGCAAGGAATTCGCAGGTTTTGTATACGGACAACAAGAAAGAAAAACCATCGGCATGCAGCCGGTGGTTTTTCTTGCAGGATGAAATTTGGAATATGAGGAAAGTTAAAGCAAGTGCCTGCTAAGCTAAAACCTGAGATTAGACGAAGCAAGGTAATTACTTGAATCGATAAGAGAAGTTAACTCATTAAGGGGATTACTTCCAATTACAGGATTGTCAAATATCCCGTCTGATATTGCAGAAATCCTTACGCGCTATGATTGGCCTGGCAACGTTCGGGAGCTTCAGAATACGGCAGATTATTACGTAATGATGCGTGGATTTGAAAACCCGTTGCCGAAACATATTGCCGCAAGCGTGTCACAAAGTAGCGCAATGCTTCCAGAGCTGGATTGCGCCATCCTTTCTATATTATATAAGGAGTCCTTAGGAAGGTCTTGCTTTGATTCAAAAACTGAAAGAACAGGGAAACTGTGTGAGCGAATATACACTGCGGCGTCAATTGGAAACCTTGGAACACAAGGGGATTTTAGTAAGGCAAATCGGGCGTGGAGGCACTGCCTTAACTCCCAAAGGCAGAGCTTTCTTTGAACAGATGTACCAGTATGCTGAACATATACGTCCGTTTGAAGAAATGTAATTGGAGCCCAATTTTGGATAAATGGGATGAAACATCCAATTTATTTTGATGCAAACAGTAATTTTGACGGTAAGACATAATAATTTCTATTTGGCATAAGCGCATAGCCGATACAAAAACATATAGAAAAAGCAAAAATACTGAATTTACATGAATTAATTGAATGCAATATTTATATAAAATGAAGAATTGGAATAAAAACTTCAAAATGTATGAGTTGGCACGGTTTTCGCATGTATAGAGGGTGAAGAAATACGGCGAGTGTTTCGCCGGGTATATGTCGTTTCCTTAAACAAATTAATCTGAGGAGGAGAACTATGTACAAGAAACTTTTAAGCATGCAGGAGACATCATAGAAATCGGTACCTGTGACGAAATCTTCTATAATGCGAAACATCCGTACACATGGGCGCTGCTATCCTCCCTCCCGCAGCTGGGCATCAAGGGGGAACCGCTTTATTCGATCAAGGGAACGCCGCCGAATCTTTTCAAAGAAATTGAGGGAGATGCGTTTGCGCCCCGCAACCCGCAGGCTCTCAATATAGATTTCCTGATACGGCCGCCGTATTTTGAGGTTTCTCCAACGCATTATGCCAAAACCTGGCTGTTGGATCCGCGTGCTCCGAAGATGGATCCGCCCGATACAGGAGGCGCAGGAAAATGGCTGAACAGACACGGGAAAAACTGCTGGAAGTCAAAGATCTGCACGTTGTGTTCGGAAAAGGGAAAAAAGCATTTGAAGCGATAAAAGGGGTCAGTTTTGACATTAATGAGGCAGCGTCCGGTGAGATCCGCTATCGGGGAGAAAAGATCAGCGGCAGGATCAGCAAGGAGCTTGATCGCGAGATTGTTCATAAGATCCAGATGATATTCCAGGATCCGATGGCTTCCTTGAATGAACGCGCAAAGGTGGATTATATCGTTTCGGAGGGGCTGCATAATCTGAACAACTTTTCTTCGGAAGAGGACCGCAAGCGGATTGTAAGCAAAGCGTTGATGGACGTGGGGCTTCCTCCGGAATTCGCAACGCGTTTTCCGCATGAGTTTTCCGGCGGCCAGAGGCAGCGCATTGGAATTGCCCGCGTGCTTGTAATGCAGCCAGAGCTCATCATTGCAGATGAACCGATTTCGGCATTGGATGTATCGATTCGAGCGCAGGTGCTAAACCTTTTGGCAGACTTACAGGCAGAATATGGGCTGACCTATTTGTTCATCGCGCACGATTTGTCTGTGATGCGGTATATTACAAACCGATTGGCGGTGATCCATAAGGGACGGCTTGTAGAGCTTGCAAAAACGGAGCAGCTTTTCGAGCATCCGCTGCACCCTTATACCAAAGCACTGCTTTCCGCAATCCCGCAGCCGGATCCACTGGTAGAGAGAGAAAGAACTGTTCTGACCTATGATCCCTCCTGCCACCACTATGAAAATGACGCTCCGGAATGGATGGAACTGGAAAAGGATCATTTCGTGCTTGCAAATGAGGAAGAGGCTGCCTAATACCGCAAGGAAGTCGAAGCAAAATGAAGCAAACGATTTGCAAAACATTTCCCGCCGCAGATGCATACATCCTGCCGGTTACATGCCCGGCTGCGCGCACCGTTTCCATTGGAAAAGAGCTGGACTATGCAATCGATCTTGCGTTGGAACAGTGTTTCAAGGCCAACCTTGGAGAAATTAAGGCAATTACTGTTCCCGTTGCGGGGAATTTGATTCAGATCGTTCTTTTAGGTTTGGGAGAACTTCCGATCATTCCGCGCAAGCTATATCTCAACATGGCAAGGGCGCTGCGTGTTTGCAAAGAGGGCGGGGCCAAAGAGGTCGCCGTTGCGCTGGACAACCTGCCTGCACTGTGTGAGGATGCCGCTTTATTTGAGACGGCTTGCCGCCTTCCGGCATTGGTTAATTATGCCAATATCGGGCGCAAAACGAACCCAAACATTAAGGCGTATGAAGAGGTTTACTTTGTAACAGAACATGCAGGGCTTCAGCCCTATATGCAGGCTGGGATGGACTGCGCGCAGGGCACGGTGCTCGCCCGAATGCTGTGCAATCAGCCTGCAAGTGTCCAAACGCCACACAGCTTGGGAGAAGATGCGGCCAAACTGGGGGCGAAATGCGGTTTCACAACGGAAGTATTGGATCAAGCAGAAATTGAAGCACTTGGAATGGAGAGCTTTCTCGCTGTAGCGCGCGGTGCAAAAAACACACCACCTGTTCTCATTGTCATGCGATATTTGCAAGGTGGTGACGCGCCAATTATTGGCTATGTCGGCAAAGGAATTGTGTATGACAGCGGCGGATATAGCTTGAAGAGCAATGCCAATATGAAAAACATGTTTGATGACATGGGGGGCGCTGCGGCTGTAATTGGAGCGATGAGCGCAATTGCGAATCAAAAGCTTCCGGTCAACGTTGTGGGTGTTATTGCAGCCTGTGAAAACAAGCTTTCCTATGATTCCTATGCGCCTGGCGACATCATCGGTTCAATGGCGGGAAAAAGCATTGAGGTAACCAATACCGATGCAGAAGGGAGGCTGACGCTGGCCGATGCGATTACATATGCAATTCGCAAAGAACGGTGCGATATTCTTGTGGACATAGCCACGCTTACCGGAGCGGCAAAGGCGGCAGTGGGAAAATACAGCTCTGCTGTCATAACCAATGACGATGTGCTGTATGCAGCACTGAGGCAGGCCGCTTATTGCTCCAGCGAAAAAGTATGGCGGTTGGATGCGGACGAGGAGATGCGCGTTTGCTTAAACTCCAGCGTAGCGGATATTAAAAATGCTTCCGGCGCAACGACGGATGGGGGAGGGTGTATTCTCGCCGGACTGTTTTTGCAGGAATTTACGGAGAAGAAACCTTGGCTTCATATTGATATGGCCGGTGTCAACTTCCGTACAGAACCGCCCGCATTCAGCGCAAGCGGGGCAACGGGCTACGGAGCTGCGTTGCTGTTTTACTTGGCGCGCGAATTGCAGAAATATTTGAAAGACGCAGGAAGGTGTGATAAAAAATGAAACCATTGATTGGTATTACCAGCCAGTTTATGGCGAAAGATAACAACTTTGCATCCGGGGCAAACTATGTTAATGCTGTGATTGAAGCTGGGGGCATTCCGGTTCAGCTTCCGGTGAATCTGAAAGAGCCCGCAGAAACGCTTGTATCGCTTGTGGATGGAATCATCATTCCCGGCGGCGCGGATGTGGCACCGCTTTCCTATGGGGAACAACCGCATCCGAAGGTGACGCGCACGTTCCGAAGAAATGATATTTACGAATCTGCAATGATTCATGCCGCGATCCAACAGGGGAAACCCATTCTTGCAATCTGCCGCGGCATTCAGATTTTGAATGTCAGCTTAGGAGGAAAGCTGTATCAGGATATTCCTTCCCAAACTGCAAATGAAATATGCCATTATCAGGACTCGGCTGCGCGCGGTGAAATGACGCACAGCATCTCTATAATGCAGGATAGTAATTTGTGCAACATTGTTGGAAAAACAGAGATGTATGTGAACAGCTACCATCATCAGGCTGTTAGGGAGATCGCTGATGGACTCCGGGTTGCAGCGACCGCGCCGGATGGAATTATTGAGGCGGTGGAAAGCGAAGATGGAAGGATCCTGGGCGTGCAGTGGCACCCTGAATCGCTCTGCGCTGTTTGTGAAGAGCATGCAAAGATATTTACAAACTTTATTGAGCGGTGCCGGGCTGATTCGTAGCGGATAAAGCTTCAAAACGGGAAATTGAATACATCGCAAGGAAATAAAACAAGTTGCTGCGGGATCTGTGAACTGTAGCATAGTTTTGAACAGAACGAGGATACTTACGGAACACAAGCGCGAACGGAGGAATCCGCTCGCGCTTGTATCACGTTTACCTTATTCTTTGCGTACAGATGGCAATAGAGAGAGTGGTTTTAATGTAAGGCGATACCTAAATTCTCATAGTAAACTAATGATGTGAAGGTTTAAAGTAAGTATGTGCTAGATTTGTTCATTCTGCCGCATACCAACAACCATACTGAATACAGGCTTCCATTTCATGTCCACGGTATCAAGGTCCCACTGAAGTACCTCATAACCGAGGGAGCGTACCGTTGTGATGACGGAATCGTTATATTCACCGTAAGGAGCACGGAACACCTTGGTCTTTTCTCCGGTGATCTTCACCATCATCGCTTCAAAATCCTCGATTTCTTTTTGCATTTGTGCGGCGGAAAGCTTGTTCATGTGCGGGTGCGTCGCTGTATGGTTTCCGAGCTCATGGCCTGCATCGTAAATGGCCTTGACCTTCTCCGGATATTTTTCTACCCAGAATCCGCAAAGAAAGAAGGTAGCTTTCACGTTGTAGCTTTTTAGCGTTTCAAGAATGAAGTCTGTTTTGTCATCTTCCCAGGCAGCATCGATGGTCAGGGCGATTTTTTTGTCGTCTCGCTCCACGCTGTAGACGGGCAACTCACGCTTTTTCCCGGCGAGCACCTCCAGTTCGTATTCCTCCACCACCGCCATGCTGCCCGCTGCGGTGGCATTGCCGTCCGAAACGGCGATGGCGATGATCACGGCTGCAATTACGGCAATAAGAACGATAGCCGCGATCACGAGCGTGCGTTTTGTGATAACGAAGATACGCAAGGCAATCCCCTCCAATTGATGAAATGATGCTTTATCTTATGTGCCGCTTCGTCATTATATTGCTTCACCGGCATGCCGCATGGTAAAATTAAACGAATTGGCGCAGCAAAATGAAAGGCCTTCCTATGGAAGAAATTAAAGGTACTGTAAAAAGCATCATATTTCGCAATGAGGAAAATGGATACACCGTGCTGGAACTGGTGGATGCAACCGGGGACGAAATCACGGCAGTAGGCGCGCTCCCGCTTGCAAGCGTAGGCGAACGGATTGAAATCACGGGCACATGGACGGAGCACCCAACCTATGGCCGACAGCTCCGCGCGCAAGGCTGCCGCACGCTTGCGCCTGCTACGCTGAGTGCACTTGTTAATTATCTTGGCAGCGGTCTGATCCGCGGCGTAGGGGAAAGCACGGCACGGGAAATCGTAAACACGTTTGGCACGGATACGCTTGCGGTGCTGGAAAACGAGCCCCAGCGCCTTACGGAGGTTCCGGGAATCGGCCGCCTGCGCGCGGCAAAGATCGCGGAATCCTTTGCGGCGCAGCGCGATATGCGGGATATCATGCTTGCCTTACAGGAATTTGGGGTCACGGTTTCGCAGGCGATGAAGCTCTATAAGGCGTATGGTGCCCTTTGTTTGGCAAAGATCCGGGAGAATCCGTACCGGCTTATTGATGATATTGAGGGCATTGGATTCCTTACGGCAGACAAACTTGCGCAAAACGCAGGTGTGGAACGCGATTCGGCCTTTCGGCTGAAAGCCGGGCTGAAATATACGCTGCAGTGGGCGCGGCAGGAAGGACACACCTATCTGCCAAGGGACATCCTTCTCCGAATTGCAGCCAGCGAACGCCTGTTGGGCGTGGAACTCTTGCCCACAGAACGGGCTTTGGATGAGCTTATCATTGGAAACGAGGTCGTTTACCAAACGGTGGGGGGCGTGGACAGCGTATTCCTTCCGCGGATGCATTTCCTTGAGAGCGACTGCGCAAGACGCCTCCTGCAGGTGGTGAATACGCCATCGCCGCTCCTGTTCCTGGATCCGGAGAAGCAGGTAACGCTTCTGGAACGTGAGCTTGCGATTTCCCTTGCGCCACAACAGCGTGAGGCGGTCGTTCGTGCGCTCACAAGCGGCGCGCTTGTCATTACCGGCGGCCCGGGCACAGGGAAGACCACAATTCTGCGTTTTATCATCCGCATCATGCAAAATATGGGGCTTTCCTGTGAGCTGTGCGCACCGACGGGCCGCGCGGCAAAACGCATGACGGAGGCGACCGGCGTGTCCGCACGCACCATTCACCGCCTGCTGGAATATGGTTACGACGGCGAGGGGTTCCTGCGGGATGAAGAGAACCCGATAGAAACTGATTTGATTATTGTAGATGAAATGTCCATGGTGGATGTGCAGCTGATGCATGCGCTGCTGCGCGCGGTTGGCTCAAACACGCGGCTTTTGATGGTGGGAGACGCGGATCAGCTTCCGCCCGTGGGGGCCGGGAATGTGCTTCGGGACATCATCGAAAGCGAAACGGTGCCTGTCATGCGTCTAACGGATATTTTCCGCCAGGCCGAGCGCGGTATGATTGTTGAAAACGCGCACCGCATCAATAACGGACAGCCGCCGGAGCTGACCTCCGGCACGGAGGATTTCCTGTTTGAAGAAATTGCCGCGGCAGAGGATGTGGCGCGTCGTGTGGTCGGGCTTTGCATGGGGCGCGTGGGACGGCTGCTGACGCAGGACCCGCGCAAGGATGTGCAGGTGCTCGTGCCGATGAAGAAGGGGCCGCTCGGCGTATACGCGCTCAATGCACGCATTCAAGCGGCGGTTAACCCGCCTTCCCGGCAAAAACGGGAGCGCAGGCAGGGGGATGTCACCTTCCGCGAAGGCGATAAGGTGATGCAGGTCAAAAACAATTATAAGATCGGCTGGAAAAAAGCGCGCTATAACGGCATGGCGGAGGAAGGAATTGGTACGTTCAACGGAGATTTGGGCACCATCATGCGCATCGATCCAGTGGAGCAGGAGGTTGAGGTGCTGTTTGATGACGAGCGTGCGGCGGTTTATGATTTCACCATGCTCGACGAACTTGCGCTCGCATATGCCGTTACGGTGCATAAAAGCCAGGGAAGCGAGTTCCCGATTGTTGTAATGCCTCTTGTGGGCGGCGCTCCTTCCCTGATGACGCGCAACCTGCTTTACACAGCGGTAACGCGTGCGCGCGAACAGGTCTATCTTTTGGGACGCAGCCGCTGCATTTATGATATGGCTGCAAACGCGCAGGTAAAGAAACGCTATAGTGCGCTCGGCACATTCCTGCGGGAGCTTGCGCCGTTGATCGGAGTTGCCGGATGAACGGATTACTTGAGGCGTTCCTTTCGCTGCTGTATCCGGAGAATGTCGCCTGCTGCATATGCGGAGAGGAAGCGTGTGTGAATGAAGAGAGGCTTTGCGCTTCCTGTGCTGCGGGGATCAGGCGCTGCACATTGCCGCCGGCGCTGCGCTTTGCGGACGGCTTCGCGGCGGGGTTGATTTACAGCGAGGAAACTGCAATTGCCGTCCATCGCCTGAAGTATGGCAACGCGCGGTATCTGGCGCCGTTTTTCATTTCATTTTTAGAGCTTCCGGCAGACTGGACCTTTGAAGCGATCATACCCGTTCCGCTGCATAAGCGCCGTCTGCGCAGGCGGGGATACAATCAGAGCGCACTTCTTGCGGAGGCGCTGTCGGAGCGCATAGGGGTTCCGGTGCGTGAGGAGCTGATCCGGCGCACACGCAACACAAAAACGCAAACCTCGCTGAATGCGAGGCGGCGCGCCCGGAATTTGCGCGGCGCGTTTGCGGCGTCCCCCGAGGCCAAGGGAATGCGCTTGCTGCTCATTGATGATGTGCGCACGACCGGCGCGACGCTTTCCGAATGTGCGCGCGCTTTGCGCGAAGCGGGCGCGGCGGCGGTATATGCGTGCGCTGCCTGCGAAAGAGAACGTTCGGATTAGTCATGTTTCGTGAAACGCCTTCATAAGCTGTACAAAGCTTGTTCGGGGGTGTTTTATGTACGCTTATATCGAGGAACGCGTTTTGTCTCTTGCCGAATATATCATAGAGCATGAATCCACGGTGCGGGCCGCCGCGCGGGAATTCGGCATCAGCAAATCCACAGTACATCAGGACATGCAAACGCGCTTGCGGCAGCTCGATCCGATGCTTGCAAAAGAGGTGCGGGCAATTCTGAACAAAAATAAAGAGGAGCGGCACATTCGCGGCGGCATGGCTACATATCGGAAGTATAAAGGCGAGGATCACATATGAAAAAAGCCCGGTTGCTGAACCGGGCCATATTTTTATGTGAACAACAGGCTGATGACCGGGATGGTAACGATTGAACAAAGCGTTGATACAAACGTGAGCTGTGCCGCATATTGCGCATCCCCGTCGTATTTTTCTGCAAGGATAGAGGTGGAGGCGCCGGCGGGCATTGCAGTCATAATCACAGCGATGTTGACCAAAAGTGCTTCTGTGTGAAGCAGCTTTAAAGCACCGTATACCAAAAGCGGAAACGCAATGAGGCGGACAGCGGTATAATAGAGAATCGACTTTGAAAACAGGGATTTCACATCCGCATCCGCCATAATGGAACCAACTGTAATCATGGAGATGGGCACAGTGGTCTTGCTGATGCTGTAAACCGTGTCGCCAAGAAATTTTGGAAGAAGCTCGACGCGCGTGAGCATCAATACGATGCCGATAAAAATTGAGACGATACATGGATGCGTCGCCAACTTTTTAAACGCATCTTTTTTGTTTACGTTTGTGAAAAGCGAGAGGCCTGCGGTCCACATCGTAAAGCGAATGGGAATTTGGAAGAGCGAAGTATAAAGTACACCGAGGCTGCCATAAAGCGTTTCTGCAATCGGCATGCCAACAAAGCTTGAGTTTGAGCAAATGAGCCCATAGCGGAGAATCGCCTGCTTTTCTTGCGAAAAGCGGTGAAACAGCAGTTTACTGGCAAAAACGGAAACAATTTGTATACAGGCTGCAATCAAAACGGCAAGGATGCAGCTTTTGACAAATTCAGCCGAAATTGTAATTTCCCCCAGAAAGGATTGGATGATGTTGCAGGGGAGCAGCACATTGACAAGGAGGCTCGATACCGCTTTCTCGGATTCGCGATTGAGGATTCTGAGTTTCTTTACAATAAGCCCAACGAGAACCAGCAGGAGCAGCACAAGCTGCTGATTCAAAACCTTTCCGAAAAAAGCCATTCCGATTGACTCCATTTCAAGCCGTTTTACTGCGCGCGGCCTTCAGAACAGGAAGCGCCAATGCAAGCAAAAGAGCAGTGTTCGCCTACCATGAATGCGTTCACAGAACGCGCTTTCAGATACTATACTACGCAGCTGTGCTGCGGTCAAGCCCAGGCAAAGGATCCGGCTTGCACAGAAAAACCAAGAAATTAGGCGTTGACAAAGCGCGGGCTATGCGTTACTATAATCGTGTTTTATTGCTGTAACAAAGGAGTTTCCAAATGGATTCCGTGTTTGCGACCATGATGATGCCCATGAGCTGCATGTCCATGATGTGCGGCTCTCAGTGCGTTGCCCAAAGCGGGTTGGTGTGGCTGCAAATGTAACGGAGCGTTTCCGTAGATTACATTGGGCGGTGAGCACAGCTCGCCGCCCTTTTTATTATGCTTTATCCGAGGTGTTTATGGATCAAAAGGAAATCATTCGTATTGAAGGCCTGACAAAGCGTTTTTCCGGCAAAAACGGGGACGTCGTCGCGCTTGAAGGCATCGACCTTTCAATCAACCAAGGAGAGATTTTCGGCATCATCGGGCTTTCCGGCGCGGGTAAAAGCACGCTCGTACGCTGCATGAACCTGCTGGAGCGACCAACGGAAGGGCGCGTTTTCGTGGATGGGCAGGAGCTTTCCGCCTTAACGGAAAAGCAGCTCAGGCAGGCTAGGCGCGGCATTGGGATGATCTTTCAACAGTTCAATCTGCTGATGCAGAGCACGGCGATTGAAAACATCTGCTTCCCCTTGCTGCTTTCCGGCGTAAACAGGCGTGAGGCAGAAAAGCGTGCGCTGGAGCTGCTGGAGATTGTCGGCCTTTCCGACAGGCGCAACGCCTATCCGGCCCAGCTTTCCGGCGGACAGAAGCAGCGTATCGCCATCGCGCGCGCGCTTGCGAACGAGCCGAAGGTGCTCCTGTGCGACGAGGCGACAAGCGCGCTTGACCCAACAACGACACGGTCCATCCTTTTGTTGCTCAAAGAGATCAACGAGCGTCTCGGAATCACCATCGTCGTCATCACACACGAGATGCGCGTTGTGGAAGAAATCTGTTCCCGTGTGGCCATCCTTGACGCAAGCCATGTGGCTGAGATGGGAAAGGTGGAAGAAATCTTCCGCCGCCCGAAGACCGCGGCGGCACGCCGGCTGTTGTTCCCCGGCAGGGAGCAGCGCGCGGAGGCTCCGGCGTTCGGGGCAAAAAATCAGCGGATGCTGCGCATTGTGTTTGATGGCATGACGCCGTTTGAGCCCGTTATTGCCAACATGGTGCTTGTCTGCGGCGCACCCGTAAACATCCTGTTTGCGAACACGCGCGCCATTGAAGGAAAGACCGTCGGGCAGATGATTGTGCAGCTGCCGGAGGCGGAAGACGCGGTTTCCCGCATTGAAGCGTATCTCAACGCACAAAACGTGCATTACGAGGAGGTGACGGATGATGTTCTCTAAGGAGATGCTGAACCTGTTTCTGGAGGGAACGCTGGAAACATTTTATATGGTGGTCATGTCCACGCTGCTTGCTTATCTCATCGGGCTGCCGCTCGGCGTGCTGCTGGTGGTGAGTGGGGAAGACGGCATCCGGCCCATGCCGGTGCTCAACCGCACGCTTGGCGTTGTAATTAACCTCTTGCGCAGCGCGCCGTTCCTCATTCTGCTCGTTGCGCTTACGCCGGTAACGCGTGCGATTCTCGGCACCTCGCTGGGCTCCACGGCAACCATCGTTCCCCTTGTGATCGGCTCGGCGCCCTTTATTGCACGGATGGTGGAATCTTCTATTAAAGAGGTGGATGGCGGGGTGATCGAAGCCGCACAATCCATGGGCGCATCTCCAATGCAAATTGTGCTGCGCGTGATGCTTCCGGAGGCAAAGCCATCCCTTACGGTCGGCGCGGCCATTGCCGTCACAACGATCCTCGGCTATTCTGCAATGGCCGGTTTCGTGGGCGGCGGCGGCCTCGGCACGATTGCAGTCAACTATGGCGTCCACCGCTATCAGACGGACGTAATGCTTGTGACCCTTGCTCTGCTCGTTGCGATTGTGCAGGTGTTTCAGGAGGTCGGCATGCATATTGCGGCTCGGATTGATAAGCGGAGAAGATAAAGCATTTTATATTATTGCAGGAGGAATACAACATGAAAAAGGTACTTGCACTCACCCTTGCAGCGCTTGCTGCACTCGCCCTTTTTGCGGGCTGCTCCAAGTCCAAGACAGACCCCGGCACAATCGTAGTCGGCGCTTCCGTGACTCCGCATGCGGAGATCCTTGAGCAGGTTCGTGGGCTTCTGAAGGAAAAGGGCTTCGAACTTAAAATCGTTGAGTTCACGGGCTATGTGATTCCGAACACGGCTCTGGAAGACGGCGACCTTGATGCCAACTTCTTCCAGCACAAGCCTTACATGGATAACTTCAACGAAGAAAACGGAACGCATCTGGTTTCCGTTGCGGCGGTGCACTATGAGCCCTTTGGCATCTATCCGGGCAAGACCGCATCCATTGAGGAGCTGGAAGACGGCGCAAAAATCGCAATCCCGAACGATGGTACGAACGAAGCACGCGCGCTCCTGCTGCTGGAAGCGCAGGGCCTCATCAAGCTCAAGGAGGGTGCGGGCATGACCGCAACGAAGATCGACATTGCAGAAAATCCCAAGAACCTTGAGATCCTCGAAATTGAAGCGGCGCAGCTGACCCGTTCCCTCAGCGATGTGGACCTTGCCGTCATCAACGGCAACTATGCCATCCAAGGCGGCCTTTCCGTTGGGAAAGACGCGATTGCCGCGGAGGATAAGGATTCCCTTGCTGCTGAAACCTATGCCAACATCGTTGCGGTAAAGGAAGGCAATGAGGACACGGAAAAGACAAAAGCACTCATTGAAGCGCTTCAAAGCGACGTTGTGCGCGACTATATAGAAGCCACTTACGACGGCGCGGTGATTCCAAAGTTCTAACAAAAAAAGCGGAAAGGCCGCCTTGCGCTGTGCAGAGCGGCCTTTTATAATGAAGAAAAACAGCAAGGGGGCAGGCATGGGCTCAGAACAATTCATTCGGACGGCGCTTCTGCTGGGAGAAGATGGCGTGAAACGCCTCCGCTGTGCATCAGTGGCGGTGTTCGGCGTGGGCGGCGTTGGCTCTTTTGCAGCGGAAGCGCTTGCCCGGGCAGGCATTGGGCGGCTTCTGTTGGTCGACCCGGATGCTGTTGCGGAAAGCAACATCAACCGGCAGCTGATTGCGCTGCATTCCACGATCGGAATGAACAAAGCGGAGGTCATGCGCGCGCGCATTCTGGACATCAACCCGGAAGCGGACGTAACTGCGATGCCTTTGTTTTACGATGCTTCCACAGCGGAGCAAATTGATCTTTCAAGTTATGACTTCGTTGTGGATGCAATTGACACGGTCTCGTCAAAGCTGCTCCTGATTGAGCGCGCAGCGGCGGAACGCATTCCCATCATCAGCAGCATGGGAGCCGGCAATAAGCTTGATCCTACCGCGTTCGAGGTTGCCGACATTTATCAAACCTCGGTTTGCCCGCTTGCACGCGTTATGCGGCGGGAACTGAAAAAACGGGGGATTCCGGCGCTCCGGGTGGTGTACTCCCGGGAAGAAGCGAAAACTCCGCAAAATCCGGCTGTTGAACCTGCCCCGGGCAAGCGGCAAACGCCGGGAAGCGTTTCCTTTGTGCCCTCCGCAGCGGGGCTGATCCTTGCGGGCGAGGTCGTGCGCATACTCACAAAAGCAGAATAACAAAACGCCCTTCCGGCAATCCTAGGATAAAAGCGTGCGCATGGCGCGCAAGTCCTGGAGGTGCTCGAATGGCGTTGAACAAAGTCGATATCTGCGGCATGGATACATCCAAGCTCCCTATGATGACGCATAAGCGCAGCAGGGAGCTTCTTGTACGCATCAAGGAGGGGGACACCGGCGCGCGGGAAGAATTCATACAGGGCAATTTGCGCCTTGTGCTCAGCGTAATTCAGCGGTTTTCCGGCCGGGGCGAACAGATGGACGATCTGTTTCAGGTTGGGTGTATCGGCCTGATTAAAGCGATTGACAACTTCAACCTTGCGCTTGACGTGCGCTTTTCAACCTATGCCGTTCCGATGATTATCGGCGAGCTCCGGCGGTACCTTCGGGATAATACTGCCATGCGCGTAAGCCGTTCCCTGCGCGATACGGCGTACAAAGCGCTGCAGATGCGCAATAAACTCATGGAGGAGAATGCGCGCGAGCCCAGTATCGGCGAGATTGCAAAGGCGCTTGAAATGAAGGAAGAGGACGTGGTGTTTGCGCTTGATGCGATTCAGGATCCCATTTCCCTGTTTGAGCCGATCTATCACGATGACGGCGATGCGATCTACGTCATGGATCAAGTGCGTGACGAACGCAGTTCGGATGATCTTTGGCTGGATGGGATTGCCATTGAGGGTGGCTTGGATAAGCTTGGCGAGCGTGAACGGCGCATTATCGAATTGCGTTTTTTCCATGGCAGGACGCAGATGGAAGTTGCCTCCGAGATCGGGATCAGCCAGGCGCAGGTTTCCCGCCTTGAAAAAAGCGCGCTTAAGCACATGCGCAAATATGTCTGACCTGAGATAAAACAAGCATACTTTTTCCGCGCCGCCCCGCATATGATTTATCCGTATGGGGGCGGTTTGCTATGTCCAACAAAAAACGTAAAATCAGGCTGGGACGCCGTGTGGCCGAAGCTTTGGACCTTCCGGCCGAAGCGGTTTCCGGCATGCCGAAGCTGACGCTGCAGGGAAGGGAGGCTATGTTGGTTGAAAACCACAAAGGCCTCTTTGAATGCGGTGAAAACATTGTGCGGCTGCACACGGCTTGCGGTATCCTCCGAATCACGGGAGAGGGGCTTACGCTTCTTGAACTTTCGGCCGAGCGTTTGTATGTTGCGGGAAAGTTGTGCGGCGCAGAATACGAGCCGTAAATGAAGGGATGGATAAAAATAAGAAAAGTTTGTGAATTCTTGTTTGGGAGCTGTTGATGTTGACAGGCATATGGAATTCTGTTGCCGGATATGTTATCATTGAAATCAAAGGTAAGGGGCTGGAACGGTTCCTGAACCTTGCTGTGCACAGCGGGATTGAGATCTGGCGTGTGCGGCGCACGGGGGTTGCCACCGTTACGGCACGTGTGAGCGTGGAGGGATTTTATGCATTGCGGACGCTCGTGCGCGGTCAAAATGTGCATGTACGCATTTTGGAAAAGCGCGGATTCATTATGCGTCTTTCCAGGCTGCGTTTCCGCAAAGTGCTGCTCTATGGATGGGCAATCGTGCTGGCGCTTCTCGTAGCGGCATCCAGGCGCATCTGGTTTATCGAGGTAGAAGGCTGCGATACGGTACGGGAGGCGGAGGTACTCGCTGCGCTTGATACTATGGAAGTTCGCATTGGCTCACGGCGCAACGCTGTGCCCACATCCCAACTGGGCGGTGAACTCATGGCGTCCGATCCGCGCATTGCATGGGCGGGCGCACGGCTGGACGGCGTAACGCTGCGCGTCTCATTGCAGGAGGCGGAAGCAATTCCGCAGCTCCCATCCGGCGGGCAAAAAACGCCCGTGAGCATTTATGCCGCAAAGGATGGCGTAATTACAAGCATTACAGTCTACGATGGCAAGGCAAAGGTGCACGTGGGGGACGCAGTGCTTGCCGGTCAGGAGCTCATTACAGGCGTGCTGCGCAGCGATGAAACGCACACGCTTCTCACACAGGCTCGTGGGGAAGTGATGGCAACGGTGCTTTATCGATTTCAGGCTACTGTTGGCCCCACGATCACAAAGCCGGTTGAGACCGGGGAAACGCGAATTTGTGCGCGCATCGGCCTGTTTGGATGGGAATTCCTCTCAAACGGATTTGCAGCGGAGGATGCATGGGAGAACGCGCGGGAGGAGCCGACGGCCAAATATGCGCTTACCAACTGCTTTTTGCCGTTTACGGCGGAGCGCATACGGCTTTATGAGCTTGCTGAACGGGAAGCTTCGGCCACGCAGGATGAACTCGCACAGGCTGCTTTGCGCAAGGCGGAGCGGGTCATGTCGGAAACACTGCCGGAGAACGCGCGTATCCTTTCAAAGGAGAGCGAGACGGTTTGGCTGGAGGATGGCGCTTTGCAGGCTTCGATCCTCGTTACAACCGAAGAAAACATTGGGGAAATAAAGGAAATCAAGGAACCGCATGGAGAACAGGACTGATTTACGGCAACCGGAAGAGAACGGGACTTCCGCGGAAAAACGGCAGATGGCGGGCGGCCAAACCGCAGTGCGGGTTGTGCCGGTGGAATCAATGGATGAAATGATCCGCCTTTTTGGCGTGTTCGATGAAAACTTGAAAATCATCGAGGATGAAACAGGCGCACATATCCGTACGGAAGGGGATTGCATCCGCATTGAAGGGGAAGATGGGAGCGCAGAACTTGCGGCTGTGGTTACGGACAAGCTGCTTATGACGCTGCGCCGCGGCGAGGCGATTGACCGCAGCCGCATACGATATGCCATCGACCTTGCAAAGGAAGGCAATGCAGAACTCATCACGGAACTTCTTGATGATGTCGTTGCCTTTACCAACAAGGGCAGGCGCATTAAATGCAAAACGCTTGGTCAGAAAAAATATGTTTCGGCGCTGAAACGGCATACCGTAGTCT
This sequence comes from Christensenella sp. UBA1685, assembly GCA_002320595.1. GTDB lineage: Bacteria > Bacillota > Clostridia > Christensenellales > CAG-138 > UBA1685. Next base: position 85,034 of record DCKB01000076.1, on the reverse strand, counting down.
TTGGCGTTGGCCCTGCCGGAACGGGAAAAACCTATCTTGCTGTAGCGATGGCTGTGCTTGCTTATAAAAACAAGGAAGTTGAAAAAATCATTCTGACGCGCCCGGCCGTTGAGGCTGGGGAAAAGCTGGGCTTCCTGCCGGGCGATCTGCAAAACAAGGTGGATCCTTATCTCCGGCCGCTCTATGATGCGCTATACGACTTTTTGGGTGCAGAGAGCTTCAAAAACCTGAGTGAACGCGGTGTGATCGAAGTCGCTCCGCTCGCATATATGCGCGGCCGCACGCTTAGCGATGCATATATCATTCTGGATGAGGCGCAGAACTGCACCGTTGAGCAAATGAAAATGTTCCTTACACGCTTTGGAGAAGGCTCCCGCGTAGTTGTAACAGGCGATATAACGCAGATCGACCTTCCGCATGAACGCAAGAGCGGTCTGGTACATGCGCTTGATGTGCTCAAGGGTGTGGAAGGAATCGCGCAGATTTACTTGACGCATAAGGATGTTGTGCGGCACGAAATGGTGCAGCGCATCATCAGCGCGTATGACAGGGCATACCGGAAAGACGGCAGCATTGGGAGGTAGCGGCATGGCAAAGCGCGAAGGAAAACGGGCGATAACAAAAAAGAATATAAGGATTATTTCGCTCCTGCTTCTCGCTGTAGCGTTTGTCATCACGTATTTTTCCGTGCTTACTGCAGCGACGCCAAAGCATTACGATGTAAAAGTAGGAGAAACTTCCGCATATACGATCTATGCGACGCATAGCGTAACGGATGAGAGCGCAACCGAGGCCTTGCGGGATGCAGCGCGCGCTGCGGCGCAGACGGCATACCGCATTGATACAGAGCGCATTCAGGCGTGTATGGATGGTGCGGCTGCCTTTTTTGCCGAACTTGCGGCCCTGCGTGCGGAGGCAGATGGATTGCGGCCTGCGGATGTGGAGCAGGCAATGACGGCAGAAGACTGGGCGGCATTGCTCAGCGCGGAACAGAAAGCATCCTTCTGTGCCGGAACGCAGCCGAATTTGGAAGAAGCACAGCTTTGCGCAGTACTTGCCGCAGGGGCGTCCGAAATCCAGCTGATGAAGGACCTCGTGCTCCCAAAGCTCGAAACATCTCTGGGCGCAGGACTTTCTGCGGAAGGGCTTTCTGCAGTGAAGGCTACCTGCGTGCGGGAAGTCAATGCAACCACAAGCCTTACTGCGGGCCTGAAAGATGTGGCCGCGCTGGCGATCAATACCTATATGGAACCAACGCTCGTGGTGGACGAAGAGGCGACGAAGCAGGCGCAGGAAGAAGCTGCTGCTGCGGTTGCCCCTGTGACGATCAAGAAAGGCGAAACCATCGTAGAACGCGGCATGGAACTGACGGCGGCGCAATACGCTATTTTGAGCGACCTTTCCCTTGTGCGTGCAGAACAAAGCAACCAGCCGCTTGTGTTTGGAACGCTGCTGATCCTGCTTGCCGCCTTTACCCTGTTTGCGATTTACCTTTATTTTTACCGCACCGAGGTGTTTCATGATACCAAACGCATGATTATCCTTACGGTGCTCACGGTGCTCACGATGCTCATTGCGCTTCTGTGCAGCACATTGGATACCCGCATGACCCCTGTGCTCATCGCTGTGATGCTCACAGCGTTGTTGGTATGCCAGAGGACGGCGCTCGCACTTTCCGGATTGTTTTCCATCGCGCTTGGTTTGATGGCAAGCGGTACCGGCACGGCTCTGCTTGGGATGGATTCATTTATGGCCGTTGCGGCTACGCTTGCGGCAGGAGCAGCTTCCGTGTTTGCGCTGCGCAGGACGCAAAGCCGGGCTGCGCTGATTGCGGCAGGGGCGATCGGCGGGGCCGCAGCATCGCTTGTTGTAACGGCTGTTATGCTCATGGCAAAGGAGGCGTTCCTGTCCATCCTTGTGGGGATTGGCTGGACGATGGGGAGCTCCATGCTTTCAACCTTGCTTGTGGTTGGATCACTCTCAATTTGGGAAACCGTGTTTGATGTTGCAACCCCCGCGCGCCTGAGCGAGCTGAGCAATACAAACCATCCACTGCTCAAGCAGCTCATGGTGGAAGCGCCGGGGACATACCAGCATTCTGTTATGGTGGCAGCGCTTGCGGAGGCAGCAGCTGAGCGCGTGGGAGCAGATCCTCTGCTGGCACGTGTGGGCGCGTTGTTTCACGATGTGGGAAAGCTGCGCCGCCCGCTGTATTTTAAAGAGAACCAGAAAAATGGGGAGAATATCCACGATAAGCTTCCTCCGCTGGAAAGCGCACAAACGATCATAGCGCATCAAAAGGATGGCGTAACGCTGCTCATGCGTTATAAAATGCCTTCCGCAGTCATTCGGATTGCCGCGGAGCATCATGGGAATTCGCTTATGACGTATTTCTTTTATAAAGCAAAGCAGGCGGAGGGCGACAAGGTTCAAATGAAGAGCTTCCGCTATTCCGGAAACCGGCCCTCAACCAAGGAGAGCGCTATCGTGATGCTGGCGGATTCCTGCGAGGCTGCAGTGCGCTCGTTGGGGGATACAAGCCGTGACAAAGCCGAAGAGATGGTGCACAAGGTTATTTACGGCAAGATGACGGACAGCGATAACATGATGACCAATGCGCCGCTGACCCTTGCCGAGTTCACCGAGATCGAAAAGAGCTTCTTGAAAACGTTTGGCGGCATCATGCATGACCGTATTGAGTATCCTGACCTTACCGAGGTGAACAAATGATCGAAATTCTGACCGACCTGCCTGAAACGCCGGAGATGCTGGAACGCGTGCTGACCGCGGCGGCGGAGGCTGCACTTGCATACGAGGGCGCGGCGGGCGACATAACTATTTCTGTGGTGGATGATGAAGAAATTCACCGGATGAACCGCGAATACCGCGGGGTAGACAGGCCGACGGATGTGCTGAGTTTCCCGGCGGCGGAAGGGGATGCATTTCCAGCCATCCCGGATGCATTTCTGGGGGATATCGCCATTTCGCTTCCGCGCGCTGAGATGCAGGCTGAAGAATACGGGCATTCTCTCCTGCGCGAACTTACGTTCCTTACCGTGCATGGCACGCTGCACCTTTTGGGATATGACCATATGATGGACGAAGACCGCGCGCGGATGTTTGCGCGGCAGGATGAAATCTTAGAGAAGATGAGGATTACAAGATGAGGAACATCCATGATTTTGAAGTAAAAAACATGCTGCGCATGGCCAACGAAGCGCGGGACAGAGCGTATGCGCCCTATTCCAACTTCCGCGTGGGCGCATGCCTGAAAGGGGCAACAGGCGCTTATTACCTTGGATGCAACATTGAAAACGCAGCATATTCTCCATCGAACTGTGCGGAACGAACCGCTATGTTTAAAGCCGTATATGAAGGCGAGCGTCAGTTTGATGCCCTTGCAATCGTTTGGGATGGAGAAAACCCCGCCGTACCCTGCGGCGTTTGCCGCCAGGTGCTTGCGGAATTCTGCGATCCGGAAATGCCTGTGATCTGTGCGAATCGCAAAGGGGAGTACAAGCTGGTCGCCATGGGGGACTTGCTGCCGGATGCATTTCTGCCGAGGGATCTTGGAAAATGAGCGCAGCGTTTCGTTCCGGTTTTGTTTCCATCATCGGTTCGCCAAATGTGGGAAAAAGCACGTTGATGAACCGCTTTGTCGGGCAGAAGGTTTCCATCGTATCGGCGCGCGCGCAGACAACGCGCAACCGTGTGATGGGCGTGCTGACAAAGCCTGAGTACCAAATCGTGTTTCTGGATACACCCGGCGTTACCACTCCGAAGAACAGACTGGGTGAGTATATGCTAAAAATTGCATATGATTCACTCAATGAGGTGGAAGCCGTGCTGTTCCTGACGGATGCGGAAAAAGGGATCCGCGAAAAAGACGAAGCGCTGCTGCAAAAACTTGCGTCTGCCAAAGCGCCCGTGATTGCTGCAATCAACAAAATTGATGCGGCAAAACCGGGAATCGTTGCGGAGATGCGGAAAAAGCTTGCGGCACTTTCCTACATCGGCCAAGTGGCTGAAATATCTGCCGAAACGGGCGAAGGCGTAGATTCCCTGGAAGCATTGCTGCGCGCGCATTTGGAAGAAGGCCCGAAGTACTTCCCGGACGACATGGTGACCGACCAGCCGGAACGCGTCATCTGCGCGGAGCTGATCCGCGAAAAGGCATTGATGCTTCTGAAAGAGGAAGTGCCTCACGGCATTGGGGTTGGGGTAGATAAAATGCTCCTGCGGGAGGATAAGCCAATCTGCGATGTATGGGCGACGATCTATTGCGAGCGGGAAGGGCATAAGGGCATCATCATCGGAAAAGGCGGTGCAATGCTGAAAAAGATCGGGGCCGAAGCGCGGCATGACATGGAATGGATGCTCGGTACCCGCGTGAATTTGCAGCTTTGGGTTAAGGTGAAGGATGACTGGCGCAACAGTCTTTCCACTATGCGCGAACTGGGGTATGAGTAAAACAGAGGCATGAATGAGGGGGAGAACAAAGTTCGCCCATTTGTGCAAAACTGAACGGAAAGGGAGGAAGCAGGGTGCGTGCGGTTGATTTGATCCTCAAGAAGAAAAGCGGCGAGGCAATGACACAGCCGGAGATCGCCTGGCTTGTGGACGGATTTGTGAAAGGCGCCGTGCCGGATTATCAGATGGCGGCCTGGATGATGGCCGTCTGTTTTCAGGGCATGAATCAGGCGGAGACGGCCGCTCTGACCGATGCGATGATCCGTTCCGGCGATACAGTGGATCTGTCCGCCTTGCCGGGTGTAAAGGTCGATAAACACTCAACGGGCGGCGTTGGGGATACGACGACGCTCGTGGTCGCGCCGCTTGTTGCCGCTTGCGGCGGCACCGTGGCTAAAATGTCCGGACGCGGACTTGGCCATACCGGCGGTACGCTTGACAAGCTTGAATCCATACCCGGTGTCAATATAGAAATTCCGATCCGGCGCTTTTTTGAGATCGTACATAAGACCGGCCTTTGCGTGATGGGACAAACGGAAACCCTTGTCCCGGCCGACAGGCGCATGTATGCGCTTCGGGATGTGACGGGCACTGTGAGTAGCATCCCGCTTATCGCTTCAAGCGTCATGAGCAAGAAAATTGCGGCGGGCGCAGATGCGATCGTGCTGGATGTGAAGGTGGGCACAGGCGCGTTCATGCAGACGATTGAGGAGGCGCGAACGCTTGCACGCGCTATGGTGGATATCGGGACGCACATGGGGCGGCGTACCGTCGCCATCATAACGGATATGAACCAGCCGCTCGGGATGGCAGTAGGCAATGGCCTGGAGGTACGCGAGGCGATCGAGCTGCTTTCCGGGAAAATCCCGGAAAGCGATCCTTTGTATGAAGTGTCCATGCTGCTGGCTGCCCATATGCTTTTGCTTGCCGGTCTTGCGGCTGATGAGGCGGAAGCGCGCGAAAAACTGCGCCGGGCGCTTCAAAGCGGGGCGGGGCTGGAGAAGCTTTCCATGATGCTTCTGGCGCTTGGCGGAGATGTGGCGTGCATCCATGCGCCGGATATGCTTTGCGCCGTGCGGGAAAAGCTTCCTGTCACGCTCGGGCGCGCGGGCTATGTTTCGGCCATGCGGGCGGAACGCATCGGCGTTGCGGCACAGCTTTTGGGCGCCGGCCGCGCTACCAAGGCGGATCGGATCGACCCTGCCGTTGGGCTTGTGATGCACAAGCGGCACGGAATGCACGTTGCGGCGGATGAGCCAATTGCTACGCTGTATGTGAATGATCCGTCGCATGCTGCAGAAGCGGCGGAGCTTGTGCGCCGGTCCGTTACGCTTTCAGAGCAGGCGCCTGCACATGCGCCGATGGTATATGATGTGATCGCCTGAAGCGCAAAAATTCATGGATTATTGATTGGAATTGCCGCGCAGAGGGTGGTATCCTGAGGGCACAGAAAAGGAGAAACGAACGGTTGAAAAAGCTGATTGTAATCGACGGAAACAATATTCTTTACAGGGCGTATTTTGCCCTCCCTTCCATGATGACGAAATCCGGAGTGCCGACGGGAGCCATCTATGGGTTCCTTTCTACACTGTTTAAGCTTGTGCAGGAAAAGCCAGATTATCTGCTCGTTGCATTCGATATGCATGGGCCGACATTCCGCCATGCGCAATATGACGCTTACAAGGCAGGGCGAGCAGCAACGCCGGACGACCTGCGCGCACAGGTTCCGCTGATGAAAAAACTGCTGGGCGAAATGGGGATTGCCGTATGCGAGTGCCCCCGCTTTGAAGCGGACGATATTTTAGGAACATTCGCGCGCATCGCAAACGAGGGCGGCGTGGACGCGCTGCTTGTCACGGGCGACCGGGATGCGCTGCAGCTCATCGGCCCCAATACCCATGTGCTCATGCCGAAAAAAACAAACGAAACGGTGGAGTACGACGAAGCCCTCCTCATGGAACAATACGGCCTTACGCCAGCGCGCATGCCGGACTTGAAGGGCTTGATGGGGGATAGCTCGGATAACCTGCCGGGGATTCCCGGTGTGGGGGAAAAGACGGCACGCAAGCTGCTCGATAAATATGGGACGCTTGAGAACGTGCTCGCCCATGCCGGTGAGGAAAAAGGGGCCTTGCAAAAGAAACTTCTGGACGGCGCGGAAAGCGCACGTATGAGCTATCGCATGGGGATCATCGATACGCATGCGCCGGTGCAGTTTGGCCTTGAAGAATGTGCGTTTGAACCCGCGCGCATGGCGGGGGGCGCGCCGATGATGCAGGAACTTGAACTCCGCAGCTTGCTTTCGCGCCTGCCCAAAGGAGAAGATGTCGCACCGGGGGCGCCTCTGGAAGGAAACAAAATAACGCATATCCGCGTGGATGACGCCGGAAAACTGGCAGCGCTTGCGCAGTCGCTCTCCGGAGCGCGTCGCCTTGCGCTCCATATCGAAGATACCCTGTCGCTTTCTACCGACGGTGCAACGCAATATGATGTTGTGCTTGGCGCAACGCTCCTTGATGCAGGGCTTGACGAAAATCAGGTATATACAGCGCTTCGGGGTGCACTGGAAAACGAGGCGATTGAGAAGCTTGTGTTCGATGCGAAGCGTTTTCGGCATATCCTTGCACGTTTTGGAGTTAAGCTCGCCGGCGTAACGTTTGACGCCATGCTTACGGACTATCTTCTCCATGCCATTCATCCCGCCGATACGCTGAAAACGCTTGCGACGGAGCGGCTCGGCTTTTCGGAAAGCGGAGCCGCGGCGTTGCTGCGCCTTGCTGATTCCATGCTGCCGGAGCTTGCGGAAAAGGGACTCACATGGCTGTACAAGGAGGTGGAACTCCCGCTGGAGCATGTGCTGTTTGATATGGAACGCATTGGGTTTGCGCTCGATGCGGACGTTCTCAAGGAAATGAGCGCTGCATTCAAGGCGCGCATCGATGCAATCGCGGAGCAAATCTTCAGCCTTGCGGGGGAACGCTTCAATATCCTTTCCACGAAGCAGCTCCGTACGATCTTGTTCGATAAGCTCCAGCTCCCGCCCTGGAAAAAAACGAAGTCCGGGTACTCCACGGATGCGGAAACGCTTGAAACGCTTGCCGATAAGCACGAAATTGTGCCGCTTATCATTGAATACCGCACGCTTTCAAAGCTTTGCAGCACATTCCTTGACGGCCTCGTTGCCGTCATCCGGCCGGAGAGCGGACGCGTGCACACGCGCTTTAACCAGAACGTGACGGCGACCGGGCGCATTTCAAGCACGGAGCCAAACCTGCAAAACATCCCCGTGCGCACGGAGCTTGGGCGTGAGATCCGAAAGGCGTTCGTTGCAAGCAAGGGAAACCTGCTTGTGGATGCAGACTATTCGCAGATTGAGCTGCGCCTGCTTGCGCATATGAGCGGGGATGAGGGCATGATCCGTGCTTTTTGCGAGGGTGATGACATCCACCGCCGCACGGCGTCCGAGGTGTTCGGCGTGCCGTTTGAGGCTGTTACGGGTATGCAGCGCAGCGCAGCGAAGGCCGTGAATTTCGGTATCGTATATGGCATCAGCGATTTCGGGCTTGCGCGCAATCTCGGCATCACACGCAAGGAAGCCGCCCGCTACATCGACCTGTACCTAACCCGCTATCCGGGCATTCGGCGCTATATGCTCGAAAGCGTTGAAGCCGGCAAACGGGATGGTTATGTAAAAACACTGATGGGAAGGCGGCGCGAACTTCCGGAGCTGCAGTCCTCCAACTACAACACGCGATCCTTTGGCGAACGCGTGGCGATGAACATGCCCATTCAGGGAGCAGCGGCAGATATAATCAAACTTGCAATGGTGCGCGTACATCAGCGTCTCACGTGCGAAGGCCTTCGCGCAAAATTGATCCTGCAGATTCACGATGAGCTTATTATTGACGCGCCGAAGGACGAGGCGGAACACGTAGCGGCGCTGCTTACCGAGTGCATGCAGAACGTAATCCAACTGTCGGTGCCGCTGCGCGCGGATGTGAAAATCGGCAGAAGCTGGTTTGAAACAAAGTGAAGGGAAACTGGAGATGCTCATTGGCTTAACCGGCTCCATTGCCGCAGGAAAATCTACCGTATCGGGCCGGCTCGCCCGCCTTGGCGCACATGTGCTGGATGCGGATGTCGTTGCGCGGGAGGTCGTAGAGCCCGGAACGCGTGGGCTTGCCATGCTTAAACAAGCGTTTGGCTCAGACATCCTTACCGAAAGCGGGACGCTTGACCGGCGCGCGCTCGCCGCACGCGTGTTTGGCAATGCAGAGATGCTCAGGACGCTCAACTCAATCACACACCCCCTTGTGGTGGAGCGCATGGCGGAGCGCTCTGCACAATGGCTTTCGGGCCATCCGAAGGACATTATCATCTGGGATATGGCGCTGCTCATCGAATGCGGCGCATGGAAACGGATGAATTCGATTTGGTTGGTTACGGCGGAGGACGAAACGCGCATGAAACGCATTATGGCGCGGGATGGTTGCTCGCGGGAGCACGCGCTCGCCCGGATGAACGCACAGATGCCGCAGGATGAAAAGCTGAATTATGCCACCACAGTGCTGAAAAACGACGGGGACGCGGCGGCTCTCTTTCGGCAGGTGGACGATTGCTATGCGGCGGCCTGCAGAGCGGCGGAGGCTGCGGTATGACGGGGGCTCCGGGCAAGGCTTCCGACAAGAAGCGAGGCACCGGAGCTGCACGGGGCGCGGCGGCAAAGAAAAAGAGAAAGCGGAGTGCGCGCGTCCGGGTCTTCCGTATCGCCGGCATTGCGTTGCTTTCTGTGGCACTGCTTTCTGTGGGGGCATATTTCCTGAACATCCGGATGGAAAAGAACACTTACCGGCTTGCATATGCGGAAGCAATCCTGCGTGAGAGCGAAGCGTTTGGGCTTGATCCATACCTTGTTGCAGCCGTAATCCATTGTGAAAGCCGCGGACAGGCCGAAGCCTGCTCCCCCAAGGGGGCGCGCGGTCTGATGCAGATTATGCCCGCAACGGGGGAATGGATTTCTGAAAAGCTCGCGCTTGCCTCGTTTACGGAGGATGCTTTGTACGAGGCGGATGTAAATATTCGGTTTGGGTGTTGGTATCTTTCCTATCTGCTCGAAAAGTATGATGGGGAAAAGGATCTTGCACTTGCGGCTTACAATGCCGGGCCGGGGAACGTAAAAAAATGGCTGGAGGATCCGGCATACTCGGAAAACGGACGCTTGACTGCAATCCCGTTTTCAGAAACGGAAGCTTATGTAAAGCGTGTGAATGCGGCTTCTGAGAAATACAGAGAGCTTTATGAAGAAGAACTTGCTCAATAAAACAATAGCTTTTGGCCTTGCGGTGCTTTTCACGGCGATTGCCTGTGCGTGCGGCGTGCCTGTGGACGAGCCTGCGCAAAGCACAGCTTCTCTTGTGCTGCCGACGGCCACGCCCGCACCTCGACCGGTTTCGGGCGGAGAGGTGCGCATGCCGATGCCTGTGAATGCGGATGTAAGCGATCCGCTTGCCGTAACGTCGGAGGAGCTGCTTGCGCTGTTTTCACTGATCTATGAAAGCGTGTTGGGAATCGATGACTCTGGGAAAATCATTCCTGGCCTCGCCGAAAACTGGTCGTGTGATGAGACGGGGCGCGTGTGGACATTTCGGCTGCGCGCAGCGGCAAGGTGGCACGATACGGGCGCTTCCATAACGTCAGCAGACGTTGTCAGCACCTATCAGAGGATCGTGTCGCTTGGCGCGAATACGCATTATTCTTATGTTACCACCCGTGTGGAAAGCATGGTGGCTATGGAGGATGGCTCGCTTGTAGTGACGATGCGGCAAGGGGGGCTAGCGTCCCTGTATGCCCTCACTTTTCCCGTAATGCGCGGCGGTGCGCCGGAGGCGGATGGAACGCCGGTCGGTACCGGCCCTTACAAGGCGCTTTCGGTGACGGATGACGCGATGCGCCTTATAGTCAACACGAATTGGTGGAAGCAAACGCCCTATATTGAAGCTTTTACCTTCTATGCAAAAGACAGCAACGAAATTGCGCTTGCCTCCTATGAGGCGGGCCAACTCGACCTTGTACCGACATCAGCCCTTTCCGTGGGGCGCTACCGTGAAGATGGCGTAACAAATGTGCTTGATGTGATGACACAGACAGCTGAAGTCATGCTCATAAATTATGATAATGCGAATTTGCGCGATGTGAAAGTGCGCATGGCCATTGCATGTGCCATTAACAGAGGGCATATCATCACCAATGTGTACATGAACCGCGCGCAGGCATGTGATGTTCCCGTTGCACCGGATGCCTGGCTGTATGAGAGCAAATCCAAACTTTACGATTACAATACCACCGTTGCGCTTTCCCTTTTGGCTGAATCTGGTTGGAGCGATGTGGACGGGGATGGCTATCTGGAAAAGGATGGCCAGCACTACAACGAGATGACGCTGCGCCTGTTGGTAAACGATTCAACGGATGCGGCGCGCAAGAGCGCCGCGGACATGATTGCTCAGCAACTGGAAGCTGTTGGAATTCACATTGAGCTGAATACTGCGGGATATGCTCTTGGTGACGATGCAAGTGAATATTTAAGCAAACTTTCCTTACGGGAATTCGACCTTGCGCTGATTGGCTTTAACCTTGGGCGGGATTGCGATTTGACGCAGTATATTGCACAGAATGGGCGAAACAATTATGGCGGCTATTCCAATGCGGCGTTGGAGCAGCTTGCACAAAATATCCTTACGGCTGCGGATGAAACAGGGATGCGGGAGGCCGCCTCGGAATTCCAGATGCGCTTTGCGCAGGAACTGCCGTTCATCACGCTGTATTTCCGGTTGAACAGCCTTCTGTATTCTGCGGATATTCAAGGGCTTTCGAGCGCCCGGGAGCCGGATATCCTTCGCTCGGCAGATAAATGGTATTTGCTTTCAGAGTAGAACCGCGAAGGGATTGCCCGCAACGGTAAGCCGTGCTAAGATTAAATACTGATAAATACTGAAACCATTCGTTCGGAGGCACCATGCTGGAACTTCTTATCATCATCGTGACGCTCGTGCTGGATCAGGCGTCAAAAATTATTGCTGCGGATTGGCTTCCTGGCTTGCCAAACGCAACCTATCCTTTATTCGAGGGCGTGTTTGAGCTTTCCTATGTTGAAAACCGGGGTGCCGCGTTCGGCATGCTCCAAAACGCCCGCTGGCTGTTTATCCTGCTCACGCTTGTTGCGTGCGGCGCATTGATCTACCTCATGATAAAAAAGCATGCTCAGATGCACAAGATGCTGCGGGTGTGCCTTTCCCTGATCATAGCCGGTGCGCTCGGAAATTTCGTTGATCGCCTGTTTTTGGGCTATGTGCGGGATATGTTCTATTTTTCATTGATTGATTTTGCGGTATTCAATGTGGCGGATGCGGCGATCAGCGTCGGTGGGGTGTTGCTTGTGGCAGATTTGCTTTTCAGCAAAAAGGGCAAAGCATTTCTGGTAGAGCTTGATAAAAAGAAAGCGCCGGATACTGCAAAGAAGGGCGAAACGCCTTCAGAACAAAGCACTGCGGACACGGAGCAAGGCGGAAACGAACGGTGATGGGTGACAGGCTGGTGCCGTGCGATTCCGATAAGGCGCCGTGCGGTTTTGAAACATATGATGATATAGAAAGCGATGCGCGTTTCATTCAGGCAACCGCCGACAAAGCGGGAGAGCGGCTTGATGTGTTCGCTGCGCGGGCAAGCGGCGAAACACGCGCATTCGTGCAGCGCCTGATCGGCACAGGCAGCGTGTGCGTGAACGGAGAAGAGCGCCGCGCAAACGCGCGCCTGCGGTTGGGAGACAGCGTGGAAATCCGCATTGAGTCGCCGGCTCAAACAGCGCTCATACCGGAGGATATCCCGCTGTCCATTGTGTACCAGGACGCGGACATTGCGGTAATCGATAAACCCAAGGGCATGGTTGTACACCCAGCACCGGGCAATGAGCGCGGTACGCTCGTGAATGCCATTTTGTTCCACATCCGGGATCTTTCCGGCATTGGAGGCGAGCTGCGCCCCGGAATTGTGCACAGGATCGACAAGATGACCTCCGGCCTGATCGTGATCGCAAAAAATGATTTCGCGCATCGCGCCTTGGCGGAACAAATGAAGTCGCATGCGGCGGGACGTGTCTATCTTGCGATTGTAGATGGCAACATCCGGGAAGACTTTGGAACCGTAAACGCACCGATCGGCAGGCATCCGGTTGACCGAAAGCGCATGGCCGTTGTGCCGAACGGGCGGGAAGCAATTACACACTGGCATGTGCTGGAACGCTATGGCACATATACGCTGATTGCCGTGCGGCTTGAAACCGGGCGCACGCATCAGATCCGTGTGCATATGGCGTATTGCAAGCACCCCGTTTCAGGCGATGCGGTTTACGGTGCGGAGAAAAACCGGCTTGGACTGGAAGGACAAGCTCTGCATGCCGTACGTTTGCTGTTGACCCATCCGCGCACTGGAGAGCAAATGGCGTTTGAAGCGCCGGTGCCGGAGTATTTCACCGCAGCGCTGCGCAGGGCGGGCCGCGATGCGGCACAGCCGCTTGAGGTGGCTTTGAAGGAGGGGATCGAGCGTCTTTTGCATGAAAGGTTCTGACGCAAAAAAAGGAAAACACCGGAAATGGCTGGCGGGCGCAGCGTTCAGCGCTGCACTTGTTGGCACATGCCTGCTGCTGTTCCTGCTGTCGGATGCGGGGGGAGCTCTGCTTGCCGCGCTCGGCGTTGTGCAAACCGTGTATGAACCGGCGCCGGTTTCGATGGCTTTGCCGGAGACAACAGAAGCGCCAAAGGCTACAGCGGCTGTGGGGATGGAGGAGCATCCGGCGCTTTCTGCGGAAGTTTTTTTGCAGCGCGCTGAATCCTTTGGCATGCAGACACCGGCAGCTTTATCTTCCGGACACGAGAGGATGGCGGAATATACGCTTGCGTATTGTTCCGGCGAAACTGCAACATTGCTGCTTTCCCTGCAAAACGGCGAGGTTACGGAGTTTATGCTCACAATGCGGCGGCCAATGCCGCCTGCTTCGCTTGCTGCGGATGCAAATTGGTTTTTGCAGCAGGAACATGATGCGCGGCAGGCGCAGTATGAGGAAAGCCTTGCATGGGTTTATCAGGCCTTTTTGGCATATGCGCTTGCGCTTGACGGGGAAGAAGCACTCCCTTATTCCGAGGCTACACAGATGGCCGACGCAGTGCGTTCAACATTTGAAGATGGCGAGGCGCGTACTGCGGAGCATGGCAAATTCCGGTTTACTGCCGGAACGATTCCTTCCACAGGGACGAAAGGCGGGGAAAGCATGTGCGCGGCCGCGCTCAGCGCGGAACCATGAACGCGTTTTTCTAAGAATATCCTCAAATGCTATTGAAAGAAGCCACAATCCGTTGTATAATCTCAGTAAGGTGGTGCATATATATGGAAAAAACGCGTACAAGCGTTGTGCTGGCCGGCCAGGAATTTAAGCTGACGGGCACAGAAAGCGAAGAATACATCAAGCAGCTTTCTGATTATGTGAACGGAAAAATTAACGAAATTCAAAGGACTTACCCCAACCTGAGCACAGGAAACTGTGTTTTGCTTGCATCCCTCAACATGGCTGATGAGCTGCATAAGCTGCGTGCGGATTATGATGCGCTTGACCAAAGGATCGCTCAGCTTCGGGACATGCCGCGCGTTGCCGCGCCTGTATCTCCTGTTAAGCGCCCCTTTGAAAGCAGGCAGCCTGTCGGCACAAAATAACCAAAAGAAGGAATTCAAGCGGCTTGGGATATAAACCAGGCCGCTTTTTTGAGGTAAAAATGGAGAATTGCTTACAACAGAGCGTGAAGATGGCTTTGCTTTCCCCGGCCGGAAGCCGGGAAAGCCTGATTGCCGCCGTGCAGAACGGCGCAGATGCGGTATACCTTGGGGGCAGCGCATTCAATGCGCGCCGCTTTGCAGGCAATTTCAGCGATGAAGAGCTCCTTTGGGCGATAGAATATTGCCACGCCCGCGGCGTTTCGGTAAATGTTACGTTCAACACGCTCCTGTTTGACAAGGAGCTTCCGGCGGCGCTCTCCTACGGGCGTTTCCTATATGAAGCGGGTGTGGATGCCGCCATCGTACAGGATCTTGGGCTTGTCCGTTTGCTGCGCGAAAATTTGCCGGGACTCGTGCTGCATGCGAGCACGCAAATGGGAATCTGCGATTTGGACGGCGCCAGAATCGCGCATGACATGGGGTTGTCCAGAGTCGTGCTTGCACGCGAGATGCCTCTTGCTGCAGTAAAGAGGGTTTGCAAAGATGCAGGGACCGAAGTGGAAGTTTTTGCACACGGCGCCATGTGCATGAGCGTTTCCGGGGCGTGCCTTTTTTCCTCCATGGCAGGGGAACGAAGCGGAAACCGCGGCACATGTGCGCAGCCCTGCCGCAAACACATGGCTTTCGGGAAAAGACCGGGGGAGGCGGACTATGCGCTGAGCCTTTCGGACCTGTGCATGCTTTCCCACGTGCAGGAACTTGCGGATGCCGGGGTTTGCTGCATAAAGCTTGAAGGCAGGATGAAGCGCCCGGAGTATGTTGCCGCGGCAACGCGCGCATATCGGGCTGCATTGGATGGAGCGGATGCGCAAACGCTTGCATCCCTCAAACGCGATTTATTTTCCGTGTTCAACCGCGGAGGCGAACGCACGGGATACTACTACGGAGACGGCGGCATAACAGGCTGCGTTGCAAAGGCTGAACCGGGCGAAGATCTTCTCAAAAGATTGCAGGCGACCTATGCTGCGGATGTGCGGAAGCGCCCGGTTCGGATGCGCGCCGTTTTGCAGCCGGGGGAATCCGCAAAGCTAACGCTCTCCTGCGGAGCGATTTCCGTGGAAGCCGCAGGCGAAATTGTGGAACGTGCAGAAAAGCCGCAGGATGTTTCACGATATGCAGCGCAGCTGCAAAAGCTTGGCGCAACGCCGTTCTGCGTAGAACACTTTACGCTCAGAATGCCGGAGGATGCGTTTTGGCCGATGGGAAAGCTCAACGCCCTGCGCCGCGATGCATGCGGTGCGCTTTTGCAACGCCTGACAGCGCGCCGCAAAGCGCCGGAACCCATGTGCATACGCCCGGTTTTACACCACGGTGACGGCGACGGGCAAATCCTTGCGCGCGTGCGCACGGCGGAACAGGCGGAAGCAGCTTTTTCCGCAGGGGCGGATGAGGTGCTGCTTGACCCGATAAGCTATGCGGATGAGGAAGTGCCAAGGATGCTCCAGAAATATCGAAAGGGTGCAAGGCTGCTGCTTTCGCTCCCTGCGTCGATGATTGGCGCGTCAGAACATACACGTGTCTCTGAATTGCTCCAAAGCGGGCTTTTTGACGGGGCGGAGGCAAACAACCTTGGGCAATGCAGCTTGATTGCGCATCTGCCGCTGCGCATTGCGGGCAGCGGCTTGAACGCGCTTAACGCGGTTTGCGCGGAGCAGCTTGCTACGCTCGGATTCAACCGCATCATGCTTTCACAGGAACTGACAAAGCCGCAAATGCGTGATATACTTGAAAAAACAGGCGGCGCCGTCATGATTTATGGCAGGACGCAAACAATGCAGCTGCGCCACTGCCCCATCCTGGAGCAGCAAGGCTGCAAGAATTGTGCGGGCGTTGCCGGAACGCTTGTCGATGAGGCCGGGCGCGTGTTTCCTCTGTCCAACGTGCGTCAGGCAGATGGCTGTCTCGTGCGGATGCTCAACTGCTGCGTTACGGACATTACAGACCTTTATGCAGCCTTGCCGCCCGTGGATGCGGCGCTTCTCGCTTTTTATGATGAAACGCCGAACGAGGTGGCGCTGCGCGTAAAAAACGCCTGCTGTGCGCGAGCGGGCGAGCGGGTGCTTCCCGCCGATGGCGCAACGCGCGGCCACTGGGCGCGCGCTGTGGATTGACCCCACCACCGTTTCGATTTGAAAGAAAGGAGCGCTTTGCAAAGCAAAGCACACAAAATATGCAGGAACGTGTTCTAAAAACGCTTGAGTACGATAAAATTCGGGACGAACTGAAGCTGCGCGCCTCTTGCTGCATCAGCCGGGAGCTTGCAGAAGTAATCATGCCTTTGAGCGACTTTGACGAGGTGCAGCGGCAGCTCATGCTGACAGGTGAAGCGGAAACGCTTGTATACAGGACGGGCCAGTCCCCCGTGGATGATTTCCCCGATATGCGCCAGTGCCTGAAGCGCATCCATGCTGCGCTGTTTGTGTCGCCGGGCGAGCTGCTTGGCATTGCAAAGTGCCTGCGCGCCGCACGCGTCGCGCGGGAGCTGCTCACAAAGGAAAACGAAGGAAGCCTTCTTTACAATCTGGCCAGCTTCCTTACGGCGCACCGCAGTGTGGAAGAGGAGATATCCCGCTGCATCATCAGCGAGGATGAGATATTTGATGGCGCTTCTCCGGCACTTTCGCGCATTCGCCGCGCCATGCGCGCAGCAAACGAGCGCGTCCGGGAACGCCTGAACGCAATGATCCGTTCTGCAACATATCAGAAATATCTTCAGGAGCCCATCATCACCATCCGAAACGGGCGTTTTGTGATCCCCGTTAAACAGGAATACCGCCAGCAGGTGCCGGGTCTTGTGCATGATCAGAGCGGCAGCGGAGCAACACTTTTCATTGAACCTACGGCTGTTGTGGAGCTTGGAAACGAATACAAAAAGCTTCTTGCAGAAGAATCGGAGGAAGTGGAACGTATCCTGACAGAGCTTACGGCGATGGTGGAACCCTATGCGGATGAAATCTATGAAGACCTTTCGGTTTTGGGAGAGATCGACCTCGTATTTGCAAAGGCGCGCCTTTCGCGGGAGATGAGCTGCGTCTGCCCAAAGTTGAACCGAACGGGTTATATTCGCATTGTGCGTGGGCGGCACCCTCTTATCCCCCGCGAGCGCGTCGTACCGATTGATATCTGGCTTGGCAGGGAATATCGTTCGCTCATCATTACCGGCCCGAATACCGGAGGGAAAACGGTTACGCTTAAGCTGGTGGGATTGCTTTCATTGATGGCGCAGAGCGGCATGTTTATTCCGGCGGACGAGGGAAGCGAATGCGCCGTATTTGATGAAATATTTGCGGACATTGGGGATGAACAGTCCATCGAACAGTCGCTTTCTACGTTTTCCTCGCATATGAAGAACATCGTGGAAATCTTGAAGGGCGCAGATGAACGGTCGCTTGTGCTGCTGGATGAGCTTGGCGCGGGGACAGACCCCATCGAAGGCGCCGCGCTTGCGATGAGCATTCTGACCGAGCTGCATGCACGCGGCACAGTATCCGTCTGCACCACGCATTACAGCGAGATCAAAGCATTTGCGCTTACACGCGAAGGAATGGAAAACGCTTCCATGGAATTCGATGTAGACAAGCTGTGCCCGACCTATCGCCTGTTCATCGGGATTCCCGGAAAATCAAACGCTTTTGAAATCTCCAGGCGTCTCGGGCTTCCGGCACATATCATCGACAGCGCGCGGAACTTCTTAAAAGGAGAGGATGTAAAGTTCGAGGACATCATATCGAGCGCACAATCCCAGCACCGCCTTGCGGAAGAAGAACGCGCATTGGCGCAGGAAGCCCGGGCCGAATTGGACCGCCTGCGCGCGGAAGCGGAACGCGAGCGCAAAAAGCTTGAGGATGAGCGCGCCAAGCAGCAGGCGAAGGCGCGGGAAGAAGCGCGCAAGGTTGTGGCGGATGCAAAGCGTGAGATGGAGAAGCTGATTGTGCAGATCCGCGCAATGAAAGGAATTGACCGCAGCGCAGCGGATCGCGTGATCCAGCAGGCACGCGATCAAGTGCGGGCGGAGGAAAACGCGCTTTCCGAACCGCTCGCTTTGAAAAAAGATGATGCGGGTGTGCCGCCAAAGGCTGTGAAACCGGGCGATAGCGTTAGAATCGTTTCGCTTGACCAAAAGGCCACGGTGCTTTCACCTGCAGACGCAAAAGGAGACGTGCAGGTGCAGGCAGGGATTCTGAAGCTTTCCGTGAAGCTTTCAGACCTTCGCAGGATAGAAGATGAGCAGCCCAAGCAGGGCAAATCTAAAATCACTGCGGCAATGGACCGGCGGGTTGGCTTGGAACTGGATATCCGCGGCATGCTTGTGGATGAAGCGCTTGCCGTGGTAGACCGGTATTTGGACGATGCATTCTTGAGCGGCCTCTCCGAGGTGAATATTATCCACGGAAAAGGCACCGGAGCGCTGCGTACGGGCGTGCAGGATTACCTTCGGCGGCACCCACGGGTAAAAAGCTTCCGCATCGGGAACTATGGCGAAGGCGATGCGGGCGTAACGGTGGTTACACTGAAAAAATAAGAATATTCGGCTTTTTTGCTGAAATTCATACTAGGTTCATATTTTGATGATAAAATAGAAAGGAAAACACATGATTGCAGTATCGGCATGTTTGGCGGGGGAACCGTGCCGCTATGACGGTAGAGCAAATCGATCGAAAGCTGTTTCCAGGCTTGTTGCAGCCGGCAATGCGGTCTGCATTTGTCCGGAATGCTTGGGCGGGCTTTCCACACCGCGCGAGCCTGCAGAAATTGTGGGCGGCAGCGCGGAGGACGTGTTCTCCGGGCGCGCCCGAGTCCTCACAAAAAGTGGAGCGGATGTAACCGCTGCCTTTGTGCGCGGGGCGTGTGCTGCATTGGCGGTATGCCGCGTGCACAACATAACGGAAGCGGTTTTAAAGGCAAAAAGCCCTTCCTGCGGATGCGGCGCCGTGTATGACGGTACATTTTCCGGCCGCTTGGTTTTGGGGGACGGCCTGACGGCCGCATTATTCCGGAAGAACGGCATTTCCGTTCAAACGGAACAAGACTAGGCGCTTGCGTTGGACGCAGCAATTTCATTCAGGAGGTTGAACCGTGGAAAACAATACGATTCTTGTGATCGACGACGACAAAAACATCCTTGCCATCATTGAAATGTACTTGAAGAAAGAGCAATATAACGTAAAAACCTGCGAACGGGGAGACCTTGCCCTTCAGCTATTCCGGGAGACGCAGCCTGCACTCGTGGTGCTGGATGTGATGCTGCCAGGAATGGATGGGTGGGAGGTTTTGGGCCAGCTGCGCGCCGAAAGCGCCGTACCTGTTATCATGCTTACCGCGAAAGGGGATACGCTGGATCGCATTCAGGGCCTTGACTTGGGGGCGGATGACTATATTGTTAAGCCGTTTGATGCAAAGGAACTGTTGGCGCGCATCAAAGCAGTGCTGCGCCGCTCGACGCAGGCGGAGGAGGACGGGGAACGGCTGGTAACGTTCGATGGACTTATCGTGTCGCTTGACAATTACTCCGTAACTTTGGATGGAAAGCAGATCGAGATGCCGCCAAAGGAGATTGAACTGCTTTATTTTCTCGCTTCACGTGAAGGAAAAGTATTCACGCGTGAACAGCTTCTTGAACAGGTTTGGGGATTTGACTTTTTCGGCGACTCCCGCACGGTGGATGTTCACGTAAAGCGTATCCGTGAAAAACTCGGGGAACGCGACGCATGGCAAATTAAAACCGTTTGGGGTGTAGGCTATAAATTTGAAGCCGCGAAGTGAAGAAGGGCGGGGCGATGTTTAACACGCTGTTCTCGCGCATGCTGGCAACTTATCTTTCCGTTATGCTGGCCATTCTTCTGCTGCTTGGCATTATCGTTGCGGGCATGTTCCAGAACCAGTATATCTCGGAGCAGGAAAGCGAGCTTCGGCGGGAGGCGGAAGAGGTCACGCTAACGATCGTCAACAAATATCTGGATGATGATAAGCGCCCCGTCGCCACAGAAGAACTGGTAACGACCGCACGTAAATACGATGCGCTCCTGCAGCTTGTGTTTGTTGATCCGGCTTACGGCAACGTCTGCATGTATGATAAGGCCTCCACCAAATGGATCCCTGTTGCAGATACGTATTTGAGCGACGAGGCTTCGGAAATCATCGATGGCGCCAACACGCGCATTGAAAACAACGTATTTCGCGGATGGATTGACATTCCAACCATGTCCATTGCATGTCCCATAACTACCGGGGAAGGAACGGTGGTGGGCGCCATGTTCTTTCATACGGACATGAGCCGGACAAACGACTCAATCCGCAAGGTATACCTTGACGTTTTGCTCTCAGCGTGCGTTTCGGTGATTTTGGCATTCCTTGCGGTGTCATATATCACGGGGCGTATGACCAAGCCCATCACGGACATGAACAACATCGTTCGGCGCTTTTCAAAAGGCGAGTTTAGCGCGCGTGTGAAAATTGCCAGCAAGGATGAGGTTGGCCAACTTGGTCAAAGCTTTAATGTGATGGCAGATGAACTTGACACGCTTGAGCACTCCCGCCGGAGTTTTGTTGCGAACGTTTCCCATGAACTTCGTTCGCCGCTTACCTCCATGCGCGGCTTCCTGGAGGCGATGCAAGATGGCACGATTCCACCGGAAGAATATGGAAAGTACCTTGGCGTGGTGATTGACGAGACCAAGCGCATGACGGCTATGGTAAACGATTTGCTGGATCTTGCGCGCATCGAATCGGGCCAGACGGTACTCAAGATCGAAGCGTTTGATATCAACGAGCTGATTATCCGTACGCTGCTGACGTTTGAAGCGCGCATCAATGCGGCAAACATTGACGTTAACATGGATTTTGATGCGGAGCACACGATGGTGGAAGCGGATGTGGATCAAATTGCGCAGGTTGTACGAAACTTGATTGATAATGCGATTAAATTTTCGCCTGCGGGCGGAACGCTGACGCTCAAAACAGAGACCGGCAAACGAAATGTACGCGTTTCGGTAAAAGATGAGGGCGTTGGTATCGCGGCAGAGGACCTTCCGTATGTGTTCGACCGGTTCTACAAGGCTGAAAAGGCGCATACGCCTTCGGGTTCGTCCACAGGGATTGGGCTTTCAATTGTAAAACGAATCGTGGAGCAGCATGGACAAACCATTACGGTTGAATCGCCTCCGGGAAATGGAACCTGCTTCACGTTTACGCTTAAACTATGCGAGCAGCAGGCGAAACCGCGCCCATATGCCGCGCAACGGAGGTAAAACATGGAATATCCGAACTATTACTACGAGCAGAACGACCGGCAGGAACAACCGCAGAATCCGCCGCCGCGGCGCGGAATTGGCGGCTATATTGTGACGGCAGTCGTTTTTACTATCATTGGAGCGCTTCTTGCAACGATCCTGATGCCCTCATTGTATGAGATTGCGGAGCGAACGCAGCCGGCTGTACCTACGGCACAGCCGGGCTTGGTTTCTCCGGAAGCGACCCCAACCCCGGCACAGCAGCCGGCGGAAACGGAACGGCCTGCCTATACGCCAAATCCGACGACGCGCCCAATGCCGGAACTGAATGGAGAAAGCCCGGTCATCGGAAACGCGGCGAATCCCATCCCGGATATTGTGGAGCAGGTCAGCGCAGGTGTTTTGGGCGTAATTAACTACGCCTACATCAAAGACTTTGGCGGCTCATATGTAGAACGGGCTACGGGTTCCGCGTTCCTTATTTCAAAGGATGGGTATATCGTTACAAATGCGCATGTAGTGGAAGATGCAGATGCGGTTGCGGTTACCTTTGCGGATGGTACAGAGGTGGATGCGGAACTCGTTGGTATGGATAAATCCATGGACATTGCGGTGCTTAAAATCGAAGGCGAAAACCTGCATGCCCTTAAACTGGGCGATTCCGACGCGGTGCGTGTGGGCGAATTTACCATTGCCATCGGAGATCCCACAGGACGCGAACTTGCGGGCACCACCACGTTTGGCATCATCAGCGCTGCAGCGCGGGATGTAAATATTGACGGGAAAACGAACACCTATCTCCAGACGGATGCAGCCGTGAACCCCGGCAGCAGCGGCGGGCCGCTCCTTAACATGGCGGGCGAGGTGATCGGAATTACCTCAGCGAAAACCGTTACCGCAAGCTATGATGAATACGGCAATGCAATCAGCGCGGAAGGCCTTGGCTTTGCCATCCCGATTAACGATGCATTGAAGATTGTTTCCCAACTCATTACCAACGGTTATGTGCTCCGCCCGGGCATCGGCGTAACCATCGTAACTTGGGATGCGCTTTCCGCACAGCAATATGAAACTGCCGAAGGCATGCTTGTGTACACCGTCACCAAGGATGGACCTGCGGATCAGGCCGGCCTCCGGCCAAACGATATCATTGTTGAGGTGGATGGAATGTCTGTCCCGACGCAAGATGAATTCGTCGCACATGTGAAGGCAAAAACGGTCGGAGACGCTCTGAAGCTGAAAGTATGGCGGGGAGGAGAATACTTTGAAACCACGCTTGTGATCGGCGATCTCAACACGATGGGTTCCGAGCTTGTTGGGGGCGAAGCGGATTATAATTTCTTTGGATAAACGGTAGACAAAAAGCGAAAACTATTGCATACAGAAACGGCCGCCCATACCTTTGCTGGCGGCCATTTTGCATGCAATGCATAAAGAACCGCTTTTGAGGGAATGTTTTATCCCAAAGGAGGCGGGAAAATGGCTTCAAAATCGTTTACCAACGGATTCCGACCACGCCGTGCGCTGGTCGCCGGCGGCGCGGTAGCGGTCTTTTTAATGGGAGTGCTCTTTGGCGGCATGGCGTCGTTGACGCTTTGGCCGCAACAACAGGATCCGTTTAACCTCATGCAGGCAGAACTGCCGGGCGATGCTCAAACGCCGGATGTTTCGCCGGAAAACAATATGCAGGCGGTCGGCGGAGATCGAACAGTCTGTGTTCTTGATACGACTCAGGTAGAATGGATCAGCGCTTTTTCAGCCTGCGGGCATGAGTGCGTTGAAAGCGACACTGAAAGTGCGGTGGGCATGACGCTTGAGGAACTCAAAAGCACATATGCTGATTATGAGGTGCGGATGTTCACCACCGCAAAGGTAAAGCTGAAACGGGAACTTATGGGGTATTGTCCCAAACATTATGTGCTTCTTTTGGATCATGGCACAGTATGCGTGAAACGGACGGATCCGGATACCTTCCTGCCATATGTTGTGATGGAGATCCCCATTGAGATTGATGCACTGGACGAAGAAACGCGGGCCGAACTGGAAGTGGGGATTCCATTTGATTCCCTGGAGCAGATCAATGCTTTTTTTGAAAGCTTAGAGAGCTGAAACAATCTCTGCTGAAACGATTACAGGCGCAACAGGCTGATATCTTTTCTTTTGCCTAATTGTCCAAGGCATGGTAAAATAATACGTATAATCCGAGCGGTAGCTATGCCGCTCGGATCCCGGGCGGAAACGAAGAGGTATGCCGGCCGGAAATCAATCAACGATGAAACGGATGGGCAGCGGTTGTGATCATACTCGGCATCGACCCTGGATATGCGATTCTGGGCTATGGCATCATTGATGCTGAAGGCCGGAAAATCCGCCCGGTGGACTATGGCGTGATTGAAACAAAGGCCGGTGAACCGTTTCCGGAACGGCTGGAAAAGCTTTATCTCGGCATGCGGCAACTTGTTGGCATTTATAAGCCGGAACACATTGTTTTTGAAGAGCTTTTCTTTTACCGCAACACGACGACAGCGCTTCCCGTGGGGGCTGGGCGCGGAGTAGCGATGCTTGCCGCACAGCAGTCCGGCGTTCCGCTTTATGAATACACGCCCATGCAGATCAAACTTGCAGTCACGGGCAACGGCCATGCAGAAAAGAAGCAGGTACAGCAGATGGTGCGCGTTCTCTTGGGCCTCCGGGAAATTCCAAAGCCGGACGATGCTGCAGATGCGCTTGGCGCTGCAATTTGCCATGCGAATACCTCAAAGGTTGCGGCGGAGGAATTCCGCATTCAATAACAAAACGGATTGGAGAACGGGGAAGGCTATGTACGCACACATCAGGGGAACGGTTTCGGAGATCCTGCCGGATCGCGTTGTGCTGGATGCCTGCGGCGTTGGGTACGAGCTTTTTTGCTCGGCCCAAACACGCAAATGCCTGCGTGCCGGAGCAGAGCACAAATTGTATGTACATTTTCACATTTCGCTTTCACAGGATGTGATGGCGCTCTATGGTTTTGAAACGCAGGAAGAACGTGCGATGTTCCGCCGGCTGATTGGCGTAACGCGCGTGGGGCCAAAGCTGGCGCTCTCCGTGCTCTCAATGTTGAGCGTTTCCGACATTGCAGGCGCGATTCTGACCGAAAACGCCGCCGCGTTTGATAAGGTGCCTGGAATGGGCCGCAAAACGGCTGCGCGCGTGTTGCTTGAACTCAAAGAAAAAATCGGAGAGGACGACATGGCTTCCGTGGGACTTCCGCAGGCGGCTGCAACAGGGCTGGACATGCGCGGCGAGGCCATTGCGGCGCTTGTATCTCTTGGGTATGACGGAGTGACCGCCGGACGTGCGGTTGCAGCGGTCGGCGAATGTGCAAAGGTAGAAGATATGATTACGCAGGCTTTGCGTGAACTGGCGAAAAGGGGATAGCACTGTATGGAAGAACGGCTCATTTCATCTTCCATGATGATGGAGGATGAACAAATCGAATACAGCCTGCGCCCCAAGTTCCTGAACGAATACATTGGGCAACGCAATGTGAAGGAGCACATGCGCATCTACATTGAGGCGGCAAAGCATCGCAGCGAGCCGCTTGACCATGCGTTGCTATACGGCCCGCCGGGCCTTGGAAAAACAACGCTTGCGGCGATCATCGCAAATGAAATGGGGGGCAACCTGCGCGTAACAAGCGGCCCGGCCATCTCCCACGCGGGCGATCTTGCGGCGATTCTTACAAACCTTGCCGCAGGGGATGTTCTGTTCATTGACGAGATCCATCGCCTGAATGCCAGCGTGGAAGAAGTGCTGTATCCTGCGATGGAAGATTTTGCGCTCGATATCATTATCGGCAAAGGACCTTCCGCGCATTCGATCCGGCTCGATCTGCCGCACTTCACACTTGTGGGCGCAACCACCCGTATGGGGCTTCTGACATCCCCCTTGCGCGATCGTTTCGGCATCAAGGAGCAACTTGAAATGTACCCGCCGGAGGATCTTAAACTTATTATTGAACGCAGCGCGGAAATTCTCAACGTTGAGATCGATCCGGAAGGGGCGCTTGAAATTGCATCGCGTTCGCGTGGGACGCCGCGTATCGTCAACCGTCTGCTCAAGCGTGTGCGGGATTATGCGCAGGTGCGGGGCAATGGTATAATTGATCTTGAAACGGCGAGGGCAGCGCTTGAGATGCTTGCAATTGATGAAATCGGCCTTGATGCCGTGGACCGGCGCATGCTTAGCGCCATGATTGAAAAGTTTGGCGGGCGCGCGGTGGGGCTTGATACCATTGCCGCTGCGACAGGCGAGGACGCTACGACCATCGAGGATGTTTACGAGCCGTATCTGTTGCAGCTCGGTTTGATCGCGCGCACGCCGCGCGGCAGGATCGTGATGCCGCAGGGATATATTCACATGGGGTATACGCCGCCTGCGGCGCAGTCCCAGCAGGAGAAGATGAAATTTTAAGGAGGCCGCATAATGTTTGGACGTAAAGCAAAGGAACTCGAAGAACAATTAGCCCAAAGTGAACAGGAGGTTGCAATTCTTGCAAAAAAGGTAGAGACACTTTCTGCGGCTTTGGAGGAGTTTAAAGCCAAAGAATCCGCCATTTCTGGCGCGCTTACGAACGCGCAGCGCGCGGCGGACAAGGTGGTTGCAGACGCGGAGAAGGAGCGCGGCTTTATCCTTGACGATGCAGAGGAAGAGCGCCGCACGGCAAAAAAAGAAGCGGAGGAGATCATTGCCGATGCCAACCGTGAAGCAGATGCAATTATCGTAAAAGCAAAGGAAAAGGCTCGTGCACTGGCGATGCAGGCAGAGGCATTCATGACGGAATACCGCGCAAATGCTGCACGGCTGAATGAGAGCCTGCAGGCTGCGGCAACGGCTGCCGCCGTGCAAGCGGAGCAATTCCGTTCCTTCGCATCCGGCACTCGTCTGCAGGGAGAATCGGAGCTTGCAGGGGAATATGCGGATGTTTCCGCACTGCTGGAAGAAAAGGAGCTCAACCTGCCTGACGACTATGAAACGCCATCAACGCTGATGAAGAGCATCTATGCGATTGAGAACCGCGAGTTGCCCGAGCAGGAGGCAGCACCGGAGGAGACTGACTCTGCAGAAGAGGAGCCCGATCGCGTATGGACTGTGAATGAAATCATGGAAGAAGGATCGGCCGAGCCGCTTTCCCCGGACAAGGCGGGCATCACTGCGGAACTTGACGACATCATTAACGATGTGCTGAAGGATTCGTAAGCAAACAGAACAGCATATCCAAACAACATTGCCCGCTATGCAGCGGGCAATGTTTGCGTAATGAACGGACAGAGGCTTTGGAATATAACCGTGTGCTTCCCTTTGCCGCTTTGCAATGCTATAATTTAACGAAGAAGCAATCTCTGACGGGGGTCATTTATATGGTAAAGGATGAAAAACTTTGGATTGCGAAAAGCGGAAGCATGCGCATCTGTATGGAGCCCCGCATGTGTAACCGCCACGGCCTCATTGCGGGCGCAAGCGGAACGGGCAAGACGATTACGCTCAAGGTGATGGCAGAATCCTTCAGCGAGTTGGGGGTTCCTGTGTTTCTGGCGGATATTAAAGGCGATCTTGCGGGCATGTGCCGTGCAGGGCAGCATAACGATAACATGGAACAACGCATTGCGCGCTTTGACATTCCGGATTGGCGCTACCGCGTGTTTCCAACGCGCTTTTGGGATATTTATGGGGAAGAAGGGCATCCGGTTCGCACGACGGTATCCGAAATGGGGCCGGGCCTGCTTGCGCGGCTGATGGATTTGACCGCCGTGCAGACGGATGTGCTCAACCTCGTGTTCCGCATCGCGGACGACCAGGGCCTTCTTTTAATAGATCTGAAGGATCTGCGTGCTATGCTTCGCTATGTCGGCGAGAACCGCTCAGACTACACCATTCAATACGGAAACATGTCCGCACAAAGCCTTGGCGGAATTCAACGCGCGTTGCTGGTGCTGGAGGACGCGGGAGGCGACTTGTTTTTTGGCGAGCCGGCAATTGATATTTTCGATTGGATCAAGACCGATGAAAACGGCCGGGGATACATCAACGTTTTGCACAGCGTGAAGCTGGTACAGAACCAAACGCTGTATGCAACGTTCCTGCTTTTCCTGATGTCAGAGCTGTTTGAACGCCTCCCGGAAGCGGGAGACCCGGAAAAACCGAAGATCGTATTCTTCTTTGACGAAGCGCATTTGCTTTTCAACGATGCCCCCAAGGTGCTTTTGCAAAAGGTCGAGCAAGTGGTAAAGCTGATCCGTTCAAAAGGGGTAGGCATTTATTTTATTTCGCAAAGCCCAAGCGATATCCCTGATTCTGTCCTCGCTCAGCTTTCTAACCGTGTGCAGCACGCTCTGCGCGCGTATACGCCCGCAGAGCAAAAGGCAGTGCGCACGGCGGCAGAGACATTCCGCCCGAACCCGGCATTTAAAACGGAGGATGTTATTACGGAGCTTGGTGTGGGTGAAGCGCTTGTTTCTTTTTTGGATGCAGAAGGGCGGCCAGGCATTGTGGAGCGGGCGTTTATCCTGCCGCCGCAAAGCCTGATGGGGACCATAACGGAAGAGCAGCGCAGTGCCGTAATGCAAAAGAGCGGAATGGGTGAAAAATATGATGAACGGGTTGACCGGGAATCCGCTTATGAGCATTTTCAGGAGCTGCATGAGGAAGAACAGGCAGAAAAGCAAAAAGAGGAGAGATCTGCGGAAAAAGAGCGGGAGAAGCAGGCGAAAAAATCGAATGGGGCATCCGCGGAAAAACGGAAGACAGCAAGCAAAACAAGCAAGGCGCTTTCCAAAGCTACATCGAGCGCCATGAACACCATTGGCCGGGAGGTAGGAAAGAAAATCGTGCGCGGGCTGTTCGGCTCAATTAAGTGGTGAGATAAGGCGTTTGACACAGCATGAAACAAAAAAGCTTTGCAGCACATCATAGAACATATAAAAAGAGGGGAAGCGGTTTTCACCGCTTCCCCTCTTTGCAGAGTTGTTGTTATTCCGCAAGCTCTGCTGCGCGCATAAGCGCGGCATCAATTTGCGGGCAGATGTTTTCCGACCCGATTTTTTCCAGCAGGCCGGATTTTTCCAGCGTTTTGCGCGGCTGCTTATTGAGGTGGGAAAGAATAAGCACAATCCCGGCCTCCGTGCACTGCGCAAAAAGGCGTTCAAGACTTCGCAGGCCCGTACTGTCGATGGCGGTTACACCCTTCATGCGCAGCACGATGCAGTTTTTTCCGATTTCGGCCGAAATTTTTAAAATTTCATCCGCAGCACCGAAAAATAGAGGGCCGCTGAGCTCATAGACCGCAGCGTTTGGGGAAATGTTTTTGAATGCGCTGTTATCGGCATTGTCCTCCCATTTGCGCAATTTCGTGGTGTCGCTCATGCGTTTCATGAAAAGCACACAGGTCAATACGAGCCCAACCTCGATGGCAATCACAAGATCGAACACCACCGTGAGCAGGAATGTAAGCACCAACACAAGCACATCGCTTTTGGGCGCTGTCTTTACGATCCGGGCAAACTGCCTCCATTCGCTCATGTTGTAAGCGACCATAAGCAGGATAGCCGCGATCGCAGGCATCGGAATCAGCGCTGCGTAGGGCATAAGCACTACAAGAATAAGCAACAGAACCACTGCATGAACAATGCCGACCACTGGCGTCCGGCCTCCGTTCTTGATGTTTGCTGCCGTTCTGGCAATTGCGCCCGTAGCGGGAATGCCGCCAAACAATGCCGAGCCAATGTTGCTGATCCCCTGTGCCACAAGTTCCATGTTGGAGTTGTGCTTTGAACCGATCATTCCATCCGCAACAACGCAGGAAAGCAGGGATTCGATTGCGGCAAGCACGGCAATGGTAAGCGCGTCCGGTAAAAGCGCTCCGACTGCAGAAAAGCTGAATTCCGGAAGTGTGAAGGCGGGTAGGCTGCTGTTGATGGAGTACAGATCTCCAATGGTGTTTACAGGGAGGTTACAAAGCTTCACCAGCAGTACGCTTGCAACAATTGCAATGAGGGAACCCGGAATTCGCCGGCTGATACGCGGCCAAAAAATAAGGATCAGCAGACAAAGCGCACCGACAAGAAGCGCATACGGATTAAAAGTGGAAAAGTTTGCGGCAAGCGCTTTCGCTTTTTCCATGGTTTCAACAGCAACTGTGCCAGCGGCGTAAGTTACGCCAAAGAAATCCTTAAGCTGGCCAATCAGGATTGTCACTGCGATGCCAGAGGTGAAGCCCGTCGTTATGGTAAAGGGAATGAACCGGATGAGGTTGCCAAGCTTAAAGAGGCCCATCAAAACCAGGATGATACCGGCCATAATGGTCGCAAGTGCAAGCCCGCTCATTCCATTCCGTGCAACGATGCCTGCAACGATTGTGGCAAAGGCCGCTGTGGGGCCGGAAATCTGCACCTTGCTGCCGCCAAGCGCAGCGATCAGGAACCCTGCGACGATTGCCGTATAGAGTCCCTGCTCCGGATTTACACCTGAGGCAAGCGCGAGCGCAATGGAAAGCGGGAGCGCGATAATGGCAACAATTACGCCCGCAATCAGGTCTTTGATGAGCTGATCCTTGCTGTAACTTCGGAGGGAAAGAAGAAGTTCGGGTTTGAACGAATTCATGAAATAACCTTCTTCCGAGGCCGCATAGTTTTGCTGAAGCAGCGACCGGGAGCCATTGTATCAAAATTCTTAACATGAAACAAGGGGGAGAAGGAAAAAGGAAAGGGCGCCCCTCGCGGAAGCGCCCTGAAAAACGAAGGGATTGGATGCATTAATGCTTTTTAGCACAGCGGCGTTGAACCAACTTTACAAGCTCCACGATCGGGATCACAATTACCGCAAGGCCAATGGCGATGCCGTATTCCAGTGCGCTGATGTGTTCGAAGCCGAAAGCATCCGAAATGCCCGGGAGATAAATTACGGCTGTGGTCAGCACGAGGCTCAGCGCCATAGCACCCCAAAGGACGGGGTTCTGTGAATGCAATTTGAATACGCTGCCGCGTTGACTGCGCAGATTAAAGCTGTGGAAAATCTCAGCCATGCTCATCGTAAGAAACGCCATGGTGACACCATCTGCACTCTGCGCAATCTCCCAGACGCCGGATTCGATGCGGTGCCCGATGAAGTATGCAGCTATCGTCACAAGCGTAACGAGGAAGCCCTGATAGGCAACATCAAACCCGAGTCCCCCGGAAAAAATTCCGTCCTTTGCACTGCGCGGTTGGCGGCGCATCAGATCGGGTTCGCCCTTTTCCATGCCGAGTGCAAGAGCCGGGAAGCAGTCGGTAATCAGGTTGATCCAAAGCAGGTGCACAGGCTCCAGAATCACGAAGCCGAAAAGCGTAGCCAAGAACACGCTGAGCACCTCGCTCATATTGGAGCCAAGCAGGAATTGGATGGACTTGCGGATGTTATCATAAATGCGGCGGCCTTCGCCAACCGCGCCAACAATGGTGGCGAAATTATCGTCTGCAAGCACCATGTCAGCAACGTTTTTCGTTACATCCGTTCCAGTGATTCCCATGCCGACACCGATATCTGCGCTTTTGATGCTGGGTGCATCGTTCACGCCATCGCCGGTCATGGCTGTGATGCAGCCATGCTTACGCCAAGCATTAACAATGCGTACTTTGTGTTCAGGCTGCACGCGGGCATATACGCTGTAATGGTCGATCGTGCGGCTGAATTCCTCGTCGCTGATGTCATTGAGCTCAGCTCCGGTAATGGCCTCGCGTTCGTCCGTGAGTATACCGAGTTGCTTTGCGATTGCAACTGCAGTGTCACGGTGGTCGCCGGTAATCATCACCGGGCGGATGCCCGCGGTGCGGCATTCTTCAATTGCTGCCTTAACTTCGGGGCGGATGGGATCGATCATGCCTGCAAGGCCGAGGAAAGTTAGCTCCTGCTCCAACGCCGCCGGCGTAAGGTCGGCGGGCAGCGCAGCGTAGGAGCGGCGCGCCGCACAGAGCACGCGAAGCGCCTGATCGGCCATGGCCTTGTTTGCGGCAAGGATTTCAGCGCGAACCGCGTCCGTAAGGGGCAGTTCCTGTCCATCCTTTAAATAAGCTGTGCAACGCTTTAAAACCTCGTCCGGCGCACCTTTGGTGTATTGCACGATGCCGCCTTCAGCCTTATGAAGCGTGCTCATCATTTTCCGCATGCTGTCAAACGGAGCTTCCTCAATGCGGGGCGTGTTCCTTTCAAGAGAAGCTTTTGCAAGGTTAAGGCGTGTCGCCCAGTTGACAAGCGCACACTCGGTCGGTTCGCCAACTGCTTCGCCGCTTTCGTCCGGGGTTGCGTCCGAACAAAGCGCCATGGCTTCAGCCGTAGCGCGTTCGTCGCCGTAATGGTCTACGACCGTCATTTTGTTTTGCGTCAGCGTGCCGGTTTTGTCACTGCAAATCACCTGCGCGCAGCCAAGCGTTTCAACCGCGGTAAGCCTGCGGATGACCGCGTTTCGCTTTGACATGTTGGTCACGCCAATGGAAAGCACAATTGTCACCACCGTCGCGAGCCCTTCCGGAATTGCCGCGACAGCGAGGCTCACAGCAACCATGAACGTGCTGATGACGACATCAAGATGAAAATCTCCCGCTTTTAAAAGGCTGAATGCAAAGATAAATATGCAGATGCCAAGCACGATCCAGCTGAGGATTTTACTCAACTGCGCGAGCTTGAGCTGCAGCGGTGTCTGGCCGTCCTCTGCAGCGGAAAGGGCATCCGCAATCTTGCCCATCTCCGTTTCCATTCCGGTTGCGGTAATCATGGCGCGGCCGCGCCCATAAACGACAGTGCTGCCCATATAGACCATATTGCGCCTGTCGCCCAGAGGAACATCAGATTCACCTGCCGCAATAGCTTCCGCGGTTTTGTCAACGGGCACGCTTTCACCGGTCAGCGCGGCTTCTTCTGCTTTCAAACTGGCAGACTCTAAAATGCGTGCATCTGCAGGGACGGCGTCGCCTGCTTCAAGAATAATTACGTCTCCGGGTACGAGCAAGTCACTTTTGATGGACATCTGCCTGCCGTCGCGCAGCACCTTGCTGGTCGCAGCCGTCATTGCCTGCAGCGCTTCAATGGCCTTCTCCGCCTTGCTTTCCTGATAAACGCCCAGTACGGCGTTGATGAGCACGACGATCAGGATGATGAATACGTCTGCAAAGCTTTCGTTGCTGTATGCAGCCGTAAGGCCGGAAACTGCTGCTGCAACGAGCAGGATAATGATCATCGGGTCTTTCAACTGGGCAAAGAAACGCTGCAACAACGTCTCTTTCTTGGGCTCGGCAAGCTTGTTTGGGCCGTGTTTTGCCAGCCGCGCTTCGGCTTCACGGGCAGAAAGCCCAGCTTGCTCAGATTCAAAGTGTTTGAGCACCTTAGCGGATTCCTCGCAATAGTACTTCAACTGGAGTCTCTTCCTTTCTTGCATTTCATAATTAATATTTCACCTTGCAGGATGAAAAAACTCATGTGCAGAATATACTGCACATGAGTCTCGTCTTTTCATTTAAGCCAGGCGGTAAGCGCCATGATGTTGAACTTAAACCATGCCGGACGCATGGTAACTACTCCCTCATGAAATATTTAATTATAATTCCATTATACGGATATACCGAGAAAAAGCAAGAGGAGAATGAGCAAAGAATGTAGAGAAGTTGTGAAGAATAGAGTGTGTTCAAAGAATGTAGAGAAGTTGTGAAGGATAGAGTTTGATCTGCCTGTACCAAGGGGCTATCCAATCTTAAATGGTATTTTTCTCGTGATTCTTATTACCGGAATACGATTTTCCTACCGTTTGTTCCGCAGAGGGCGGCGGATAAAAAGTGATAGTGCAGGAAAACGCACGATGCTCATAGGGGCAGGGCGGGCTGCGGCATTGGCTCTGCGGGAATTTTCTGGAAGCAGCTATTCTGAAAACCGGGTAGTGTGCCTGATTGACGACGATGCAGCGAAGCAAGGGCGGTATTTGCAGGGGGTAAAAATAGTTGGCGGACAAGCCAGCATCGTAGAAGCGGCGCAAAAATATAACGTTGACGAAATCATTTTTGCGATCCCATCCGCAACCCATCAACAGCGAAAGGAGCTGCTCGCGGAATGTCAGAAAACCGGTTGCCGGCTTAAGACGCTGCCGGGCATTTGCCAGTTGGCAAACGGCGAGGTAAGCATTAAAGAAATCCGTGATGTTGAGATTGAGGATTTGCTTGGGCGTGATGCGGTAAAAGTTGATCTCAGCGACATCATCGGTTATATTGGAGGCCGCGTGATTCTGGTCACAAGGGGAGGCGGGAGCATCGGAAGCGAACTTTGCCGGCAGATTGCCTCACATGCACCGCAAACGCTTATTATATTCGATATTTATGAAAACAATGGCACATCCGAAACGGTATTATGCGGTTCAGGATATGCCCGAACTTGCTGCCGGTTGGGCCAGATCCGGGCTTTTACTTCAGCTGACAAGGACGAATGGGAGAAAGGGCGGCACGCTGTGCGCGGGCGCTGCTGAACATGCGGTGCATACATGTGATTGCAAGCGATGCACACGGCCCCGCAGAACGGACGGCATCGCTCTATAGAACGCAGGAATATGTGGCTTTACGGTATTCCTATGAATACGCGCAACTGCTTTTGGAGGTGAACCCGCGCGCAATCCTCCTGAACCAACCGGTGCTTCAACCTGCCTTGGAAGGCATTTGAAAAAGGGAACTTTCCGAAGAAGGGAATTTGGGTAGATGAAAACAATACAAAAGATCGGGATTGCTGCCGCCTTTGCACTGGCGGTCGGGATTGCGGCAGGGTATCATTTTTTTGTAGAAGAAAAGGAAGATAAAACGCCGCCGGTAATCAAGTGTGAGTTCAACCAAATCAAGGCAAGCATCGAAACACCCATGGAAGATCTGCTTCTTGGCGTTACGGCATGGGATGAGCGTGACGGCGATGTAAGCGAATCCCTGTTCGTTGAAGGGGTGTCCAAATTTATCGAACCCGGAAAGAGCCGCGTGACCTTTGTAGCGCTGGACCACAGCGGCAACGTTGCAAAACATGATTGCGAAATAGTATATGAAGACTATACTCGTCCAAAGTTTTACCTGAGGGACGAACTGCGCTTCTCTACGATGGGGAATGGTATGATCCTTGATGTGGTAGGAGCGTCAGACTGCCTGGATGGTGATATTTCCAACGATGTCAAGATGACCGTTACGGGCGGTAGCCTTTATTCGGCTGGTATATGCACTGTGCAGTTCCGTGTTACAAACAGCATGGGAGATACGGTTTACCTGGAAGCGCCCGTCACAATTTTTGATTCCCAGCAGCTTTCAGAGGCATATGCGCCTGAGATAGGTCTAAAGGAATATCTTGTTTATCTGGACAAAAACTGCCGCTTTGACCCAAAGGGTATGATTGAAAATATAACAGTTCACATGCGGGGCGAAGAATATTATGCGCTCGGTATGGAAGAAGAGGATTGAGCATGGCGGAAGAAGTTAGAAGCGCGGATACTGCGCTGAATGCCGACTGGGGCTGTATCTTAAGAAATATTGTGAAACGGTGGTGGATGATTCTGCTTGCGGCTGTAACCGCCGCATCTGGAGCATACATTCTTGCGGCGGAATTCTATCGGCCAACCTACTCTGCTACTGCAACATATGTAGTATCAAACCGTGGAAATTCTACGACGGTCTATTCAAATCTGAACGCAGCATCCGAACTGGCGGCTGTTTTTACGGACATCCTCAACAGCAATGTGTTAAAGGAGCGCGTTGAGGCGGAAACGGGTATGGAGCTTGATGCGACGATCCGTGCAACGCTATTGCCCGATACAAATCTGCTTGATTTGAAAGTGACGGCTGACGGGCCTGAAAAGGCGTTCTTTATCATCCGTTCTTTGATTGAAAACCATGGGATTATCACCTCAAAGGTGATGGAGAACGCTGTTTTACAGGTGCTCAAAGCGCCGCGCGTCCCTACGGTGCCGGATGTTGCGCTTGATAATTATGATATTGCCCAAAAGGCTGCGCTCATCGCTGCTGCAATTGCCGCGTGCATTGTTGGAATCAGATACCTTCAAGAACACACAGGAAGCAGAGCATAAGATCGACGCACAGCTTCTTGGGGCGATTTATCATGAACGCAAATACAAAACGTTGCGCGCGCATACGGGGGAAAAAACAGGGGCTGTTGATTACTGATCCTTCCGTGGGATTCCGTTTTGTGGAGTCCTATAAAAATTGCGTACACGCATAGAGCACCGGATGGCAGAAGGCAGCGGCAAAACGCTGTTGGTTACAAGCCTCATCGAAGGTGAGGGAAAATCTACTGTTGCAGCAAATCTTGCGCTCGCGTTTGCACAAAAAAGCAAAAAAAGTGATTTTGATTGATTGCGACACGACTGCGCCGGCCATCAATGAACTGATGGGGCTTTCACGCTCCAAAGATCTCCAACTGCGTAGTTTCACACTTGGGTATAGCGGAGAGGTTGAACCGCTTTGGTCAAAGAATACGGAATGTATCTGCTTCCTGCACGGCCTATGCGCGGCGCAGTCGAGTTTTTTCTGGGCGGCGCTATGGAGGCAATGCTTGTATTGCTGGCCCGAAAAATGGATTACATCATTTTGGATGCCCCTCCGGTTATGGCGGGTCCCGAAACGGAATGCCTCTCTGCGCTTGCACAAAAGGTACTTTTTGTAGTGTAGCAGGATGTGGCCCGGACAAAGGACGTCAATGATGCGATTGACGCCATAGAAGCCGGGGGAGCGCATCTGATTGGATGCGTACTCAACAATGTGCAGGTATCCCCTTGTTTAATCGAAGCGAGGAAGGCGGTGCATAGGGGTACGGGTATCGGGATAGATACGGTTATGGCTATGGCAGGCGGTACGGTTACGGAAATTATGGGCGTTACGGATATGCAGGAGAGTATCGCGCAGCCGTTCTTGTACAGGCATTGTTTTCTGTTTTAGGCGTAGTGATGGGGCTTGGCGGAAGCGTTGCATCCAGAGCTCTCATTAATGCGGTGCTGGGCGTTGCGCTTGCACCTGTTTGGTCCGCTGCGGCAGCAATGCTTTGCATGATGCTTGGAAGCATCGGTATGCGTGCGCTTTCCGGCCGGGTGATCGCAAAAATCAGCGTGAAAGTTAAAAATGAATTGGAAGCGGATGTTTTCGAGCAGATTATCGGCGCTGATTGGATGGCGCTCTCCCCCTACCGAAGCGGAGAACTGCTCAACAGGCTCCATGAGGATACCAGAACAGTCGCAGGAAGTATCATCGGGTTTATTCCCAGCTTTTTAGCCGGCTTAGTGCAATTCCTTGGCGCGCTTTGCCATAATGCTCTACTATGATGCTTCCATGGCCGCGATTGCACTCATCGGGGTCCCGGCAACAGCGATTCTTTCA
This sequence comes from Christensenella sp. UBA1685, assembly GCA_002320595.1. Lineage (GTDB taxonomy): Bacteria > Bacillota > Clostridia > Christensenellales > CAG-138 > UBA1685. The sequence continues at coordinate 48,106 of DCKB01000076.1, read as the reverse complement.
CGCGCACTCGTAAAGCGCATGCGGCGCTATAATGCCGAGATGCGCCGGATTGACGGAGAGATGATGGCATTTCAGGATGAGGCTTTCAGCAATCTCCAAATCATTAAATCTTTTGGTATTACAGACCTATTTAATTCCCGCATGCGGGAGATGCAAGATAAGTATCGTGATACTTATCTTGCATACAACTGCGCTTGATATGAAGACTGAACGCCGCGTGCTGGAGCGTATCATGCGCTGCAACACAAATCGGACCTGCATTGTTTGCACACACAGGCCCGGGGCGCTGGCCCTTTGCAGCCGCGCTTACCGCATTGTGGGATCGGGCATCAAGGCGGAACGCAATTAGCGCATTATTCAAACAGATCGCGCGAAGCAGGTTTTTCTTCACGCGGGAATATGCTTAGCACTGCGCCGTCATATGCGGCGAGCGCGACAGCGGAAGGATCGGGGTACCCTTGCGCATTCAGCTGTTTCCCCAGCCAAGTTTCGTTGAATCCGATGGCTTTAAGGTTATCATGCAGAATCGACCCGTCCAAAATCAGGCTGACGGATAGATTCTCTGCCTGCAATGTAATTTGCATATCCTGCGGCCGGAGCGGCCTCGTTTCGGACTTTTGCAAGAAGCTTAACTTTCCGTTTGCTTCCAACAGTACAGCATGTAGGTCATTTAAATTAAAAAAACCATTTGTGCGGCATTGCATCAGGAATTCCGAAAGGTCAATATGCGCCTTTTTGAGGTTGGCGCGATAAAACTTCCCGCGGCTGAACAACAGAAGGCTTCCGCCCGACAGGACACGCCGGGCGCGAAGGCTTTTGCTTGTTACAAACGAAATTAGCACGGTAGTTGCAGCGTAGACGACGATTGCAAAAAGGGGCTTCAGCAAGTCCTCCTGCGCGGTTGCCATCTCCGCCGCAATGGAGCCAATCGTAATGCCGTTTACATAGTCAAACATGCTCAATTGTGACATTTGGCGGTTCCCCATCAGCTTTGTTGCAATAAACAGAACGACGATTGAAAAAAAGGCGCCAAGCCCAATTTGTATAAAATCGTGCAACTCCATTCTACGGACTCCTTTCAAGCAGCGCTGTTCATCCCTTTTTTTGTGCTGCTGTTTATGGTATAATTTATATACAGTAGGTAATATCGCACGGAGGGGGAGGTCCCATGGCGTTTTTTTCGGATGGCTTCACAAAAAGCAAGCTCATGGTGCTCTACTTTTTGAATGAGCTTTCCGTTGACCTGACAAAGGAACAGATCGCAACGTTTTCAGCTGCATACGAGTTGATTCCGTATTTTGAGCTGCAAAGCGCGATTTATGAGCTTGAAGAAGAAGGCTTTCTTGCTGCTGTTCCTCGCCCTTATGGCCAAGCATATTGCCTTACACCAAAGGGGAAGGAAACGCTTGGCATGTTTGTGGAGCGGCTGCCGCAATCCGTGCGGGATGACCTTACGGATTACGCCGACGCTTGCCGCGAGAAACTGCGCAGAGAAACACAGTTTTCCGCAGCAAGCGAAAAGGCAGGCGTAGGCGGGGCATACCGCACCACGCTGCGTGCGATGGAGCAAAGCGGTGATTTGCTGCAGATTTCCATCCTGCTGCCAGATGCAGCCTCCGCAAAGCATGCGGCGGCTGTTTGGCCCGAACGGGCGCAGGCAATTTATACCGCAATTCTTTCAGAGCTTTTGGCTAAGAAGGAGTGACCTTCTTTAAACAAAGGCAAGCATTTGCTCCATATGTTTCAGGTGGGCGTTCTTGAGCCGCTCGCCCAGTTGAAGTACGGCTTCTTCGGCATCCTCTGCTTCTCGGAGCGCCTTTGTGATGTCAATCAGGCCGGTTACATTCCCCCGCACGAGCATTTCTGCCATATGGGATGACGTTTTGTCGATCCGCAGATGGAGCGCGATGGAAGAAAAAATCGGCTTTTTTTCAAAAGGGCCGTATTCCTGTGCAAGGATGCCATGCGTGTTCAGCGCATCGTGCGCCTCCTGCATGATGGTGTGATATACCGTGAAATGATCTGCCATCAGATTACGGAACGAAGCATCCTCGCAGCGCCTGATAAGCCTGCCGAGAACTGCGCGCTCAAGTTCGGAATTCTTGTAGATTTCCATTAAAAGTTCAGCGTTTTGATCCATTGTGATCACCTCCGCACTTAGTTTCGGATGCGGCCGGGGAAAATATGCGCGCTTGCAAGAGCGCAAAGCAGTGTATTATACTATTAGTTATGCCAATTACAGAAGTTGGTTTGGCAGTGGAGGAAAAGAATGGCAAAAGATTACAGCGTAAGCGATATCAAAGTCATGGAAGGCCTTGAAGCCGTCCGTATGCGGCCAGGTATGTATATCGGCAGCACGGGAACGCGCGGCCTGCATCATATGCTTTGGGAAATCGTTGATAATGCTGTGGACGAGGCGGCAAATGGGTATGCAAGCGAAATTTCTATTACGCTGCATCGCGACAATTCCGTTACCGTAGAGGATAATGGGCGCGGTATTCCGGTTGGTATCCATGAAAAACTGGGCGTGAGTGGTGTGGAAGTAGTTTTCACGCAATTGCACGCAGGCGGTAAATTCGATAACGCTTCCTATGGCTATTCCGGCGGTTTGCATGGCGTGGGCGCGTCCGTTGTAAACGCGCTTTCGGAGTGGGTAGACGTGGAGGTATGCACCGAAGGCCGCGCATATGAACAGAAGTTCCGCAGCTACCGGGACAGCGAAGGAAAAATGCATTCAGGAAAGCCTGTGGCGCCGCTTGCAGAGACGGGAAGAACGCGCAGGCAGGGCTCTAAGATTTCCTTTTTGCCGGATAAAGAAGTGTTTGAAACGCTTGAAATGAATTATGATACCATTGTAAAGCGGCTGCGTGAGCTTGCTTACTTAAACCGAGGTATCCTGTTTCGCATTTCTGATGAACGCGAGCGTGGGAAACAAAAGAGTTCGGAATTCAAATTTGAAGGTGGCCTTTCGGATTTTGTAAAATACCTCAATGAGGATAAGACTACGCTTTATGAAGAGCCGCTGCACATTAAGGGGAAGAAGGATGACATTCAGGTCGAAATTGCGATGCAGCACAATGATGGCTATTCCGAAAGTATATTTTCGTATGTAAACAATATCCCGACGACCGAGGGAGGCACGCACGAAACCGGTTTTAAAGCCGCATTGACAAAAATCCTGAACGATTATTGCCGCAAGAACGGAATTTTAAAGGATAAGGATCCTTCACTTTCCGGCGAGGATTTCCGCGAAGGCCTAACGGCTGTGATTTCGCTTAAAATGCATACGATCCAGTTTGAGGGGCAAACGAAGACGCGCCTTGGAAACACGGAAGCACGCCCTGCGGTGGAATACGTAATGGGTGAGATGCTCGTGCCGCTGCTGGAAGATTTAAAGAATGCGGATACGGCGAACAAAATTGCGGAAAAAGCTGTGAAAGCCGCTCACGTGCGCGAAACAGCACGCAAAGCGAAAAGCATGGCGCGCGAGAAAAGCAAGCTTGAAAACGCACCGCTTGTCGGAAAGCTTTCCAGCTGTACCGGACGAAACGCGCAGCTCAATGAACTTTTCATCGTGGAGGGCGACTCTGCAGGCGGCAGCGCAAAACAAGGGCGCGACAGGCGCTTTCAGGCGATCCTGCCGCTGCGCGGCAAACCGCTTAATGTGGAGAAAAAACGGTTGGATCAGGTGCTTGCAAATGAGGAATTCCGATCCATTATTACCGCGCTTGGCACGGGGATCGGGGAAGGCTTTACCCTTGAAAACCTGAAGTATAACAAGATCATCATCCTTTCGGATGCAGATCAGGATGGTGCGCATATCCGGGCCATCCTGCTAACGTTCTTTTATCGTTATATGCGCGAACTGATTATGGACGGGCACGTGTACATCGGCCAACCGCCGCTTTATAAGATTCAAAAAGGCAAGGAAGCGCAATATGTTTATGATGATGCCGCGCTTGCAAAGGCTTTGAAAGGCGTCGGGAAAAACTATACGCTGCAGCGATACAAGGGACTGGGGGAGATGAACCCGGAACAGTTGTGGGAAACGACTATGAATCCCGAACATCGCTCGCTTGTGCAGGTAACCATTGAAGATGCTGCGGACGTTGAACACATCGTCACCATCCTCATGGGGGATAAGGTTGCGCCGCGCAAGGAATATATCAGCGAATTTGCAGATTTCAATAAACTGGATACGTTTGAAAGCCGGGTTGCTGCGCAGCCTGTACAGGAGGGATAACGCGAATGGCAAGAAAAAACGATACACCGCCCACGACGCTTGGGGAAAGAATTGTCATCCGCGGCATGGAGGATGTGATGCACAACTCCATGATTCCCTATGCGGAGCATGTTATTTTGGAACGCGCTCTGCCGCGTGTAGAGGACGGCTTAAAACCGGTGCAGCGCCGTATCCTTTACACGATGATGGGCCTTGGCGTAACACCGGACAAGCCGCACAGGAAGAGCGCGCGCATTGTGGGCGATTGCCTTGGTAAATATCATCCGCATGGCGACAGCTCGGTTTATGATGCAATGGTGCGCATGGCGCAGAACTTCAATATGCAAATGCCGCTTGTGGATGGGCATGGCAATTTCGGTTCTGTGGATGGCGACAGTGCAGCTGCGATGCGCTATACGGAAGCACGCATGACGCCGCTTGCGCTGGAGCTTCTTCGAGACATCGAAAAGGATACCGTGAAGTTCAGCCTGAATTTCGACGATACGCAAAAGGAACCGGATCTGTTGCCGGGCCGCTTCCCGAATCTGCTTGTGAATGGGGCAAGCGGCATTGCGGTTGGCCTTGCAACGAATATCCCGCCGCATAATTTCAACGAGGCAATCAATGCCGTGATTGCTCAGATGGATCATCCGGACATCAGCCTTGACGAACTGATGAAGATTATCCCATGCCCGGATTTTCCTACCGGAGCCTATCTTCTTGACTCCGAGGAAATTCGCGCTGCATACGAAACAGGGCGCGGCAAGCTGACGATGCGGGCAAAAACAGAAATTGAAACGCTCAAAAACGGGAAAAGTCTCATCGTTGTGCATGAACTGCCATATCAGGTCAATAAAGCAAAAGCGCTTGAGGAAATCCTTCGCGTCGCACAGGAGAAAAAGACGCTTTTTGCCGGCATCAGCGACATTCGGGATGAGTCCGACCGCATGGGAATGCGCGCCGTAATTGAAGTCAAAAAGGATGCGGATGCGGAAAAAATCCTGCAATACCTTTATAAATACTCCGATCTTCAAATGACGTTCGGCGTGAACATGGTCGCGATTGCAGAGGGAAAGCCGCAGCAGATGGGCTTAAAAAAGCTGATCGCTTATTACATCGCCCATCAGGAAGATGTCGTCACGCGGCGCACGCAGTTTGATCTTGATGCAGCCGAGCGGCGCGAGCATATCCTTGAGGGCCTGATGGTAGCCATCCTCAACATTGATGAGGTGATTGCGCTCATCCGCGCATCGAAAACGCCGAAAGAAGCGCGCGATGGATTGATGCAGCGCTTTGCTTTGAGTGAAATTCAGGCGCAGGCGATCCTCGATTTGCGTCTCCAACGCTTAACGAATCTGGAATTGTTGGCAATTGAAAAAGAATACAAGGATGTCAAAAAGAAAATCCAGGAGCTCAAAGCGATTTTGAATTCCAAAGACATGCTGCGTGCTGTCATTAAAGCAGAATTGATAGAGATTCGTGATCAATACAGTACGCCTCGGCGAACAAGGCTGATCCATGCGGAAAAAACGGATGTTGTACCCGAACTTGAAACCAAAGTTTCGGAGGATGCGTTTGTTTTGCTGCTGGACGGCGCGCGCATCCGCCGCAGCTCCAAACGGATGCAGCCCGCTGAAGGCGAGCGCGTGCTTGCAGCGGTTGACAGCAGAACAGACCGGCGCATCAAACTGTTCACAAACCTTGGTGCGTGTTTTACGCTCCCTGTGGATGAAATCCCAGAATCCAAACCGGGCGGACGGCCGACGAACCTGAATTCCATCCTGACGCTGGAAAAGGACGAAGTGGTCGTCGCCTGCATGGAAGAAGTGCAATCCGGCGCGCTCTATTTCTTTACAAAGCAGGGCAATGTAAAGTTGACGGATGCTGCGGAGTATCTGACGCGCACACGCCGCGTGCAGGCGATTACACTCAAGGATGGAGATGCTTTACTGGGCGTGCAGCCCCGCAAGGCAGATACGATCCTCCTCATCACAAGGCTTGGCATGAGCATCCGTTTTGAGACGGACTCCGTGCCGCAGATGGGACGGGTGGCCGGCGGCGTAAAATGTATCAAGCTTGATGCGGGAGACGAAGTCTGCTTCTTCGAGCAAATCGGTGAGGATGGTGAAATCCTGATCCTGACCGACCGTGGCTATGCGAAACGCAGCTTCGTGTTCGATTATGATGTGCAGGGGCGCAACGGCAAGGGTCTTAAAACGTTTGACTTTAAAAAGAACGGCAGCAACGGAACCTGCATTGCAGCAGCCTTTTATGTTAAAATGCCGTTTGACTTTATCGTGGAACAAAAGCATGGCACGAAGACGGACGTTAACACAGAACTCGTGCGCATTGATGCGCGCGCCGGAAAAGGAATGCTGTTGGTGATGGCACTTCTGGATGATGTTGTTACTTTCGCATATCCGAAGCAGGAAGCTGACACATAACAAGCGCGTTTTGTTCATACCTATAACCATTCCAAACGAATGGAGAAATATGATATGGACAAAGGATACGAGAACAACCGCGCGCGCATGGCGGGAACGATTGTTGGGGATGTAAGGTTGGATCACACTTTGTATGGCGAAGCATTTTATTCGATGCAGCTTTCGATTCCCCGGTTGAGCGGCGTAATGGATGTCCTGCCGCTGATTGTACCGGGAAGGCTGTTCAACCAGCTGCCGCAGGAAGGAGATCTCATAGAGATCGAGGGGCAGGTGCGCTCCTATAATAAACGTATTGCAGAGGGTAGTCGCCTGATGGTGACGCTCTTTGCGCGCAGTTTCCTCATGCAGGCTCCTGAAACGTTTGAACCGCGCAATGAGGTTATGCTTTGCGGGTATCTTTGCAAACCTGCAAATTTTCGGACAACTCCCTTTTCCAGGGAAATTGCGGATCTTTTGCTTGCGGTGAACCGTTCTTATCATAAGTCCGATTATTTGCCGTGCATTGCATGGGGGCGCAATGCACGCTTTACACGCAGCCTTTCGGTGGGAGAGCGCATCTGCCTTACGGGGCGCCTGCAAAGCCGCGCTTATCAGAAATGCTATGAGGACGGCACGGTTGACGAACGGACGACGTATGAGGTTTCCTGCTCATCGCTCGAGCTGATGTCATAAAATAAAGTGTTTACAAAGGAGAAGAAGCAATGCGTATTGTGCGTGCAGCGTATCAAAACGAACGATTCTATGCTATTTTAGAGGCGGAGCGGGTAATCCGGCTGACGGGTATGCCCTATGCAGGCATCGTGCGGGACGGACGGGAATATGCGCTTGAGGGCGTCCGGCTGATTGCACCTGCGGAGCCTACAAAAATCGTATGCGTCGGGAAAAACTATAAGGCACATGCGGACGAGATGAAGGAAGGGCAGCCTGAAGAACCCTTGCTGTTCCTGAAACCCAGCACCTGTATTGTTGGAAATGAAGAAGCGGTAGTATACCCTAACCTGAGCAAGCGCGTGGATTATGAAGCCGAGCTTGGCGTGGTTATCGGCAGGGCAGCACATGCGGTTCAACCCGGCCATGCACACGAATATATTTTCGGCTATACCTGCCTGAATGATGTTACAGCACGCGATATTCAGAAGGGTGACGGACAATGGACGCGCGGCAAGGGCTTTGATACCTTCTGCCCGATCGGCCCCTGGATTGAGACGGAATTCGATGCGGGAAACGCCCGTGTGCGCTCTATATTAAACGGTGAGGTGCGGCAGGATTCTACCACAGCGATGATGACGCACAGCATTGATAAACTCATCTGCTATATGTCCGCCTGTATGACATTGCTTCCGGGCGATGTGATTGCAACCGGCACTCCGAAAGGGATTGGCCCAATGCAGCGCGGGGATGTGATTGAAGTGGAAATTGAAGGGATCGGAACGCTGAAAAACAGGATTGTTTAGCCGTTTTGAAATTTGAGAAACAAAGGATGAAACCTGCCCTATGGCAATGGATGGATTGAACCTGCATGCGTCTGTGCTTGAAATGCAACGGGCAATTGTCGGAGGAAAAATAGATAAAGTGCAACAGCCCGAACGTGACGAACTGCTGTTGGGCGTGCATGCGGGCGGCGGCAACTTCAAACTGCTGCTTTCGGCATCAGCAGCGAATACGCGGGCGCACCTTACGCAAATAAAACGGAACAATCCGGTTGATGCGCCGATGTTCTGCATGCTGCTGCGCAAACGAATTTTGGGCGGCAGGATTATTTCGGCCGAGCAGCCGAGCTTTGACCGCGTGCTGGTCCTGACAATTGAAACGCATAATGATCTGGGCGACCTCGTGCCCTATCAGCTGATTTCAGAGATCATGGGGAAGCATTCCAACATTGTGCTTGTGAACGAACGCGGCGTGATTGTGGATGCGATCCGCCACGTTGGCGTGGGGATGTCCAATGTGCGCCTGATTTTACCGGGAATTCCGTATGAGCTTCCGCCGCAGCAGGATAAAATGGATCCGCGCAGAGCGGAAAAAGCGGATTTCCTTCAGGCGCTTTCACAGGGGGGACGCGTTGATAAGCGGCTTTCGGGCGCGTTTTTTGGCCTTGCTCCCGCAATGGCTGCTGCGCTCGCCGCGCGTGTAACGGAAGAGACCACCTGCGAAGCGCTTGACGGCGCAACACGGGGTGACCTTGCAGAAAGCCTTTTTACGTTTTATCGCGCACTTGAGGCAGAAGAGTTCACGCCAACGCTTGCGCTCAATGCGTTCGATGAACCCATCGCGGTATACCCGTTTGTGCCAAGCGATGTGCGCTCCCGCCCCGCCGAAAGCATTGGCGCAGCATATGATGCTTTTTGCGCGCAGCACGATATTTATGAACGGATGCAGCGCCATGGGGCGTCGGTTCGCAAGGTGCTGCAAAACAATATTGAGCGCTGTGAAAAGAAGCTTTCGTTGTATGCGGAAGCCATGAACGCAACGCAGAGCATGGAACGGAACCGCCTTTACGGCGAGCTGCTTACGGCAAACCTGCATTCCCTCAAGCAGAACGTAAAAGCGGCAGCTGTGCTCAATTACTATCTTGACCCGCCCGCTATGATTGAAATCCCGCTTGATCCACGGTTTTCCATTGGCGATAATGCGCAGCGGTACTATAAAAAATATCAAAAGCAGAAGGCGGCGCGCGATATGGCGGGCGCGCAACGTGAGCAGACGCTTGCGGAGCTTGCGTATCTGGAAGGCCAGCTGGACAACCTCGGAAAATGTGCGGGCGATGCGGAGCTTTTGGAGCTTGTGGAAGAACTTCGGGAACAGGGGTATCTCAAACGGGAAAAAGGAGCAAAAAAAACGAAGAAGCAGGAAGCGTCCAAACCCATGTGCTTTCAGGCTTCAGACGGATGCGCACGCATCTATGTCGGCAAAAATAATCGCCAGAATGATACTCTGACGCTGCGCTTTGCAGAGGGGGAAGACATCTGGATGCATACGAAGAACATTCCCGGCTCACATGTCATCATCAAATGCAATGGAGAGCCGTCTGATCAGACGCTTCATGAAGCCGCGATGCTTGCTGCATATTACAGCCGTGCACGGGGCGGAGCAAACGTGCCGGTGGATTATACGCCGCGGAAATACGTAAAGAAGCCCGCCGGGGCAAAGCCGGGTATGGTGATTTACTCCACCAACCGCACGGCCTATGTTACGCCGGAGGAGGCGCTCATCAAAACCTTGAGGCCGGTTGCACCATAATTGCCGCGTCAGCCTCTGATACCGTCATTTTCCCTCCATACATCGAATAAGCTTATGGTAAATAAGCCTGAAATGAATGGAGGGTCTTTTATGTTCAAAAGGCTTTTATGCGGCCTTGCCGCGATAGTTTTGCTTGCCTCTGCGGCAGGATGCAGGCAGGAGGCGGTGGGTGATCCGTTAGAAAACAAGGCGGACGGACAGAATCTGGAACATAGCGCCAGCTCAGGAAACGAGGGATACCGGCGCACGGTGCTGTATTATGCGACGGACGATGGCTTTGTTGTTCCCGTCATGAAAATGATTCCCTGGGAGGAGGGCATCGGAAAAGCTGCGCTCGGCTATTTGATGGATACGGATGCGAATCGTGCTTCTGCTGCACTCATGGGCTTGAAAACAGTGATCCCGGAAGGCACAGAACTTTCCCTGCGCATTGACAGCGAGGGAGAAGCGACACTTGATTTTTCCGGCTTTACGCCACATGCCTCAGTTGAAGAGGAGCGCACGATGGTGACGGCAGTCGTTAACACGCTTGCGGAGTTTTCTTCCATTGATTCCGTGCGCATCACGCTGGATGGGCAGAAGGTTTCTACGCTTCCGAATGGAACGAATGTAAAGCAGGCCATGACGCCGTTTGCGCTAAACACGGAAGATGGGGAAATCAGTGCTGGCACGGAAGGCGCAACGGCGCTTACGCTTTATTTCCCTAACCGCAGCGCAAGCCTGAATGTCCCCGTAACGCGCTATACGGAGGAGGGCTCAGGCATTGAAACCGCAATGCGTGCGCTCATCAAAGGGCCGGAAAACGCTGCGCTGCGCTGCTGCTTTCCGGAAGGGACAGAGCTTATTTCGGCCGATCTGTTTGATGGAGTGGCCACTGTCAACGTAAGCGCAGAGTTCCTTTCGGCCCAATATACCGAAGGGCTCGATGCCGCAGCATATACGACGATGTATCTGACCGCCAACGCTTTGGAGCCTATTTATGAACTCAACATTCTTGTAGAGGGCGAGCCGTATGAATTCAACGTTGCGGTCAGTGCGCCGCTGTATGTGAACGAGTTCGCTTCTCTGGGTGGATGAAACAGAAAAAGTGTGTTACAATGCATAGGATGCGGCGTATGGCGCATCCTAACTTATTTTAACGACGGAGAAAAAAGACGAATGAGGCTTGTTATCGCATCCAACAATGCGCATAAGGTCGCGGAGATCAAAGCGATCCTTGCACCGTACTATGATGAAATCCTGTCCCTGAAGGATGCCGGCATTACAATTGACGTAGTGGAGGATGGGGAAACCTTTGAGGATAATGCCCGCAAAAAAGCGGAAGAAGTGCTCGCTGTGGCGCATGCGGATGCGGTCCTGTCGGATGACAGCGGCCTGATGGTAGATGCGCTCGGCGGTGCGCCCGGCGTTTATAGCGCACGCTATGCCGGCGAGGGGCATGACGATGCTGCGAACAACGCAAAGCTGCTTGAAGCCATGCAGTCTGTGCCGGACGGCGCGCGCGCATGCCGGTTTGTAAGCGCAATCGCGCTTGCGCGGCGCGGGCGTGAAACGCTGATACGGTTGGGTGAAGTGGAAGGAACGCTCTTGCGCGCACCACGCGGCATAGACGGCTTCGGCTACGATCCGCTGTTCTATTATGAGCCCGCTGGAAGAACATTTGCAGAACTCAGCGCTTGCGAAAAGAACCTTGTCAGCCATCGCAAACGCGGGCTTGAAGCCGTGCGTGCGGCATTGGAAGCGGAGCGAGCATAAGAATGCGCATCGGTGTAATCAGCGACACGCACGGATCTGCTTTTGGCATTGAGCGCGCGGTTCGGGCGCTCCCGGATGTTGAAGCGTGGATCCATCTGGGCGATGTTGTCCCGGATGTGCGCACACTGGAAAAACGTGCCGGCGTGCCGGTATATTCTGTGCGCGGCAATTGTGATTTTGATGCGCGCCTCGCTGCGGAGCAGGTCTTGACGCTTGCGGGCGTGCGTATTTTTGCATGCCACGGACACCAATATGGCGTCCGCTATGATCGTACCCGCCTTTTCTACCGTGCAGAGGAGCTCCAATGCACGCTTGCGCTTTACGGGCATACGCATGTTTCACTGCTTGAAGCGAGCGGCGCGTTGCTTGCGCTCAATCCAGGAAGCCCCACATCACCAAGAGAAGGGCGCGCACCTTCAGCCGCCCTTCTCAAAATTGAAACCGGAACGATATATCCGGAAATCGTGTTGGTCTAGCGGGAACAGCAGCAGATGTCAGGCATGAGTGCGCCAGAGCACGAGCTTCTTTTCCAAATAGGCAACGCCGTAATACATGACGGCTGCAAGTACGCAGAGCACAACGATGCTTGTCATCACGAGGTCGAGCTTAAAAACCTGGCCGCCATACACGATTAAATAGCCGAGACCGGCCTTTGAAACAAGATATTCGCCGACAATTACACCAACCCAGCTCATACCCACGCTGATTTTAAGCGCGCTCATAATCGTAGGAACTGATGCCGGAAGAACGACCATCGTTAGGATCTGCAATTTACTGGCGCCTAGCGTGCGCATCAAAAGCTGCTTCTCTCCGGTAATCTCATTAAAGCCAACAAGCACGCTCATAATGGTTACAACAAGAGAGATCAAAAGAGCCATCACGATGATGCTCTTTACGCCCGCACCAAACCAGACGATTAAAATCGGTCCAAGCGCAATTTTAGGCAGCGCGTTAAGCACCACGAGATAAGGGTCTAAAATGCGCGAAAGCGTTTTGCTCCACCAAAGCAGGATAGCAACCAGCGTGCCGAAAAGCGTTCCGAGCACGAACCCTACAACGGTTTCATACAGCGTAATCCAAATGTGCTCAAACAGTTCGCCGTTTGCGTAAAGCCGCATAAGCGTATCCCAGATCCGGGAGGGGGAACTTCCGATAAACGGATCGATCACACCTGTGCGCGCAAATACTTCCCAAAGCACAACAAAACCGACCAAAATCAGATAGCGTGCAATGGTTATGAAACGCTCCTTCCGATCAATTTCGAGCAAATATGCCGCATGCTCCGGTGAACAATTATTGGGCAGACGTTTTTTCATATCCATCAAGCTCCTTCCAAATCATATCGAAGTAATCCTTGAATTCCGGTGCATTTCGCCTGCCGAGCGGGGAGTTGTCCCCTGAAAGGCGGATAATGTGTTCGTGCTTAAGCGTTGCCGGTCGGCTGGAAAACACGAGCACACGGTCGCTCATGGAAATCGCTTCCGAAATATCGTGTGTAACAAGAATCGCCGTTTTCCCTTCACGGCGCAGAATGGAATGAATTTCATCCGCAACGCGCAGGCGTGTTTGATAATCAAGCGCGGAAAACGGTTCATCAAGCAGCAACAATTCCGGGGATGTGGCGAGCGTCCGAATCAGGGCGACCTTTTGCCGCATTCCTCCGGAAAGCTGCCGGGGATAATGATGGCGGAATTCGGAAAGGCCATAGGTATCCAACAAAAAAAGTGCATAGGCGCGGTTTTCGGGCGTTGCCATGTGCTTTACCTCAAGCCCAAGCATAATATTGCCCTCAATTGTGCGCCAATCCAACAAGTGATCACGCTGCAGCATATATCCGGGCTTTTTATCATCATATATATGAATTTCGCCCTCCGAGGGCTCCATTAATCCGGCGAGAAGGGAAAGAACGCTTGTCTTTCCACAGCCGGACGGGCCGACGATTGCTACAAATTCCCCCTGGTTTATTTGAAAGCTCAAATGTTCGATCGCGCGCGTTTCAGCGGTCGGTTCATGATATGTGAGGCAAACATCGTTTGCTTCAACAAGCATATGCGCCATAGTTTTCCTCCATAAATACAAGAGTGATATACGATACTGTATTCTGTAACAGCCCTCTGCGTGAACCGTTCCGGAAAGGTGCGCGTATAATAAAAATAAAGAACACATAGGGGATAATGGAGGGAATGCCGATGCAAAGAAGGCCTGCCATGGTGCATATCAAAAAACGATGCGTGAAGCGGAGGACATTGCGCTGCGCATTGCTGTTCCTCCTGCTTACGATCATATTGCTCTGCTGCGGAATCGGTTTTTTCCTTTCGCTGCTTCTCTCAGGCGCAGTCGTGCTGATCATTCGGATGCTGTTGAGAACATAAAAAATGGAAAAGAAAAGACGGCGTAATCAAACGCCGTCCAAAAAAGCCTGATGGTGTGATCAGAAGCTGCGTTCAACCTTGCCGGAACGAAGGCAACGTGTGCAAACGTTCATCTTACGCGGCGTACCGTTAACAACGACACGAACGGTTTGAACGTTGGGGGCCCAAGCGCGCTTGGACTTCCTGTTGGAATGGCTGACCAAATTGCCGGACATCATTCCTTTATTGCATACTTCGCAAAACTTACCCATGCTTTTACACCTCCTTACCGACTGTAAGCGTAGTTCGGAATCAAACATTGCTATTCTAACACGCCGCATACGCTTTTGCAAGTATTTCTTGAAGTTTTTGGCGATACAAACCGTTTCATAAAAACAAATTGCTGTGTAAATGCTTTTATTGAAATGCGCCCCCGCACGTGATATAATGCTTCAAATTTAATCGTTTTGGAGGTGGCAGCCCGATGGAATTAATTCTGCCGGACAAAAAGTACTATCCATCCTATCTCGAAGCGATCCGGGAATACCGCGAGCACGGTGTGCATACACATCCGTTTGTGGACGACAACCGGTATGATGTGTTCGAGCGCTTCGAGGATTTCAGAACCGGGAAGAATCTTCCGGAAGGCTACGTGAAAGCGACCTATCTCTGGCTGGTCGACGGCGATGAGTTCATCGGGGAAAGCTCAATCCGCCACAGCCTGACGGACGCTCTTTTGCGCTATGGCGGTCACATCGGCTATGGCGTGCGCTATATCCAATGGAAAAAGGGATACGGAACACACATGCTCTCTAGAACGCTTCAATATGCAAGCGGAGTGCTGGGGCTCAGCCGGGTTTTAATCACTTGCAACGACGATAACTACGGCTCTGCCCGCGTGATAGAAAAAAACGGCGGTATCCTGCAGGACAAGGTCATAAACACGATCCAAGGTGCGGAGATCCTTACCAGGCGGTATTGGATCGACCTGGCGAATTTTGAGCCTCAAATTTAAAAAATACCGCTTTTTCCCAGATGCGATTTGATGCGGCGCCGGCAACTGTCGCCCTTTTTTCGCCGTTTTCGGAAAGCATCGCCAAGCATAAAGGCGTATCACAGGCAAATACTAAAACCACATCAAACCGCGAAAGGAGGAACGAACCGTGAGCTTTCATTATGAGGATGAATACCTGCCTGTGAATCAGAAGCAGCAGAAGAACCGCAACGAACAGCAGGGGCAAAACAAGCAGCGCCAGCAGGAGCAAAAGAAGCGACAGGGCCAGCAGCAGAATAAGACTGAATTCTAAACGCAAATAACGAAAAAAGATGGGCAAGCCTGCGCGTTGCCCATCTTTTTGTTTATGGAATAAACAATCCCGTGTTTCCCTGAGAAGATGGAACCTTTTTAAAGCCCCATTTCCTGTTTGACTTCCGCAAAGCAGCGAACGGCAAAATCCAGATCTTCTCTGGAATGGCCGGCGGAAACCTGGGTGCGGATGCGCGCCTTGTTCATCGGCACAACAGGGTAAGAAAAGCCGACGACATAAACTCCTTTTTCAAGCATCCGGGCTGCAAATTCCTGCGCGATTTTCGCATCATAAAGCATTACCGGAACGATTGGGTGCGTGCTTTCCGGCACATCAAAGCCCAACTTGCCAAGCTCAGCACGGAAGTATGCCGTGTTCTCGTGCACCCTGTCCCGCAAAGCGGTAGATTCAGTAAGCATATCGAACACCTTGAGGCTTGCTGCGCAGATTGCAGGGGCGAGCGTGTTGGAAAACAGGTATGGCCGGGAACGTTGGCGCAGCAGGTCGATGATCTCCTGACGTGCAGCGGTATATCCGCCGCTTGCGCCGCCGAGCGCCTTGCCGAGCGTACCGGTGATAATGTCCACCCGGCCCATTACGCCGCAATGCTCATGCGTGCCGCGTCCATGCTCGCCCATAAAGCCAACTGCATGGCTGTCATCTACCATAACGAGCGCGCCGAATTCATCCGCAAGGTCGCAGATGGCAGGCAGGTTTGCGATGAAACCATCCATGGAAAAAACGCCGTCGGTCGCAATAAGCTTTATTCTGCAATCGCTTGCCGCTTCAAGCTGGGTGCGAAGATCTGCCATATCATTGTTCTTGTAGCGGAAGCGCTTTGCTTTGCACAGCCGCACGCCGTCAATGATGCTCGCATGGTTCAGTTCATCGGAAACAACAGCATCTTCTGGCCCAAGGAGCGTTTCAAACAGGCCGCCGTTTGCGTCAAAACACGAAGAATAAAGAATTGTGTCATCCATTCCCAGGAAATTTGCAATTTTGCGTTCAAGCCGCTTATGAATTTCCTGCGTGCCGCAAATAAAACGGACGGAAGAAAGGCCAAATCCCCATTCGTCATAGCTGGCCTTTGCAGCCTCAATCAAGGCCGGGTGGTCGGAGAGGCCGAGGTAGTTGTTTGCGCACATGTTGAGCACGCCGTGCGCCTTCGTTGTGTCAATGCGTGCCTTTTGTGGTGTGGTGATAATGCGTTCCTCTTTGAAAGTTCCCGCCGTGCGGATGGACTTGAGTTCGTTTTGGAAAAACTGAAGCGCCTCTTTCATAAAACCGTCCCTCCTGATCATAAAGTTTATTTTGTCCAGTCCAAGATGACCTTGCCGGAGTGTCCGCTGTTCATAGCTTCAAAGCCCTTTTCATATTCTGTATAGTGGAAGCGGTGCGTAATAATGGGGGAAAGGTCCAAACCCGCCTCAATCATCGCCATAAGTTTGTACCAGGTTTCATACATCTTGCGGCCATAAATCCCCTGCAACGTAAGCCCCTTGAAAATAACATCATTCCAGTCAATCACAGTGCCGGGGCCGGCAATGCCGAGCAAAGCAACTTTACCGCCGTTGCGCATGGACTTGAGAAGCTGATTCAGCGCAGCGCCGTTTCCGCTCATTTCAAGGCCAACATCGAACCCTTCCACCATACCTTGTTCGCGCATGGCGTCCTCCAGCTTGTCATGCGCGAGATTCACTACGGCATGCGCGCCCATCTGCTTTGCAATATCAAGCCTGTATTGGTTTACATCGGTCACGATGATGCGCCGGGCTCCATTTTGGCGGCAAATGCCCACGGCCATCATGCCGATTGGGCCTGCGCCCGTGATAAGCACATCTTCGCCGACCACATCAAACATGGTGGCAGTATGCGTTGCATTTCCGTAGGCATCGAAAAAGGATACGATGTCTTCCGGGATGTTTGCAGGAATGCGAATTACGTTTGTTTCCGGAATGCAGAGGTACTCTGCGAAAGCGCCATCCCGGTCAACGCCAACGCTGCGTGTGAACTTGCACCATTGTCCATTTCCGGCCCGGCAGTTGCGGCAATGCCCGCAAACGATATGACCTTCGCCGGACACAATATCCCCGATCGAATAATCAGAAACGCCGGGGCCGAGCGCCGTGATTTCTCCCACATATTCGTGGCCGATTACCATTGGCGGCCTAATATGCTGCTGGCTCCATGGATCCCAGTTATAGATGTGCACATCCGTCCCGCAAATCGCTGTTTTATGGATCTTGATCTGCACTTCCCCGATGCCCGGCTGCGGCACAGGCACACGTTTTAACGTAAGACCTTTGCCGGGCGCTTCTTTTACGAGAGCATCCATCATCGTTTGCATAGCAGTGACACCTCCTCAATAAAATGTCTTTGTAAGACAGACACATTATATATCATAGAATGCAGAATAAGCAATTGGTATAGCAAAAAAAATAAGGTATTTTTCAAAAGAAAAAACAAGCGTCCGCAATAAACGGACACTTGCTCGATCGAAGATGTGCGCCCGGATTCAAGCGGCCCGGTAAAGAAGGATGGGGGAAAGAGGTGATTTTTCCGTCGGTCGGTTGATGATGTAATAAACGCCATCCTGCTTTACAACGGCAAATCCATCGGAAAACGGTTGGGCCTCCTCATAGGCAGGCTGAATTATGTATTTTCCATCGGTTCCGATATATCCCCAGAGGTCGCTCGTGGCATCCTTAACTGCTGCAAGTCCACCCGAAAAGGACTGCGCTGCGGCGAAGGCATTGGGGATCACCAGCACGCCCTTCGTATTGATGTATCCCCAAAGGCCATCCTGACACACGGCCGCATAGCCGCCGTGAAAGGAAAGCGCTTCCTGATATTTTTCCTTAAAGGCGGTTTGACCGCGGCTGTTAAGATAATAGGAACTGCCTTCCTCGCGGATCAGAGCAAACCCTTCACAAAACGGGCTGCCATACTGGCGGGAGCTAAGCGTTGCTATTTTTTCTCCGACTTTGTCTATGATGTAGCTGTTATCCGATTCTGAGCGCACAAACGCAACGTCTTCTGAAAAATCACCCGCTGCCGTCCACTTCTGTGAAACGGCAATGTCGCCGTTTACATCGATGTAGCCGTAGCTTGCCGCACTGCGTGCAATGGCACGCCCGCAGTGGAAGCTGCCAACCTCGCGGAATTTATAGTCGATCACCAGCGTTCCATTTTCGTCGATGAACCCCCATTTTCCACCGGATTCCACCGCAGCACGGCCCTCGGAAAACGCCTCTACAGCTTCCCATATGGGTTCAACAATCCAAATACCGTTTTTTGCGAGAAGGCCGTAATAGCCATTTTCGGCTGCAAAAGCCGTCGCGCCGTCAAACTCGCAGGCAGCGGAGAAGCGAGGTTCGATGGCAACCTCTCCTTTTGTGTTTTTATATCCCCAAAGGCCGTTTTCCATATAGGGAATCAGACGGCCCTCCGTGGAAATGGGCGCCTGTGACGGGGTTGGGCTTGGTGGCGTGGGCGAAGCTTCCGGCAGGGGAGAGCCGTTTGAATCTCCCTCTTCGCCATTGTCTGTCGTTGCCGCTGCAGTCAGAATTGCCACACCGCCGCCTGAATAAAGCAGCGCAAACAGGCCGACGGCAAGCGCCAAAGCACCGGCAATCATCAGGTCAAAGCGCAGCATGGTATGCGTTTTTTTAGGGTTTCTGTGTTCCATAGCGCACCTTAACCTTCATGCTGCGCACTTGCGTTTTCCATTACAATGCTGATAAAGCGGTCAGCCGCCACCGAAAGCGGAACGCCCTCAAGGGAAATCAGGCCAATGCTTCTTGAAGGCATGGGCGTGGTAAGCTCAATTTCGAACAGCTCGCCGCTGTTGATTGCCCCTGCGGCAAATTCTTGGGTAACACATGCAATCCCCAGACCGATGCGCGCAAATTCCACCAGCAGGCTATGCGCCCCAAGCTCAATTTCCGGGTGCAGCGTTACGCCGCATACCGAAGCAAAATCATCCAGATATTTGCGGGAGTTTGAAGCTTTTTCCAAAAGAACCAGAGGCTCATGAGAAAGCGCTTCCATCGTTACGGGATGGCCCTTGAGATGAGAAAAACGGGATGAGGCAACAAAAACATCGTGCACATTAAGCACCTCACGCACCTGAAGGCTGCTGTCATTTACCGGCAGGTTGACAAGGGCGATATCAACTTTGCCAACCTTGAGCAACTCAACGGTGTCCGGCGTGGTGCGGTTGGTTACCTGAAGCTGGATATCAGGGTATTCCGAATGGAATTTTTCCAAATAAGGGAGCAGGAAAAATTGGCAAAGCGTATCGCTTGCGCCAATCATAAGCCCGCCAGATTGAAGCGTACGCATGCGGTTGAGGCGATCCTCTGCGGCTGCGATTAAGCTTACGGCTTTTTCGGCATAACTGTAGAGCATGCGCCCTTCGCTTGTCAGCGAAATGCCCCGGCTGGTGCGGGTGAAAAGCGTGCATCCCAATGCGTATTCCAAACGGTGCATGGATTGGCTGATGGCCGGTTGGCTCACATAGAGCTCGCGCGCTGCGTGCGATAAGCTGCCGCAGCGGGCTACGGTGCAAAAAATGCTGTACAGATCGAGGTCTGTCGCCATAGTATTTCCTCCTGAATATTGCAGACGCGCCGCCAAATGCGGAGCGCCAAACTCATCCATAACCATTATTTATATACAATTATAAGGCCGATTTCGCTATTTTGCAATAAGCGGAAGTAATAGTTCGTGCAATTTAAAATGAAATGTGGTATCCTGATAAAAAATATGTTTTTGCAAGGAGGATGTAGCGGAAAATGCATCAAATTCCATTACAGTCTGCAACCGGCCAAGGGGAGCTGTATGTCCGGGTTTGGGAGCCGGAAAACCAACCGAAGGCAGTCCTGCAAATCGTGCATGGGATGGCGGAGCATATCGAGCGTTATGACCGCTTTGCAAGATACTTAAATCAAAACTCCATTTTAGTGGTGGGCGCGGATAACGCTTCACATGGAAAAAGCATAAGTAAAGACGGTATCCGGGGATATTTTGGGGCAGAGCATGGTTGGAATTCCTTGATTCAGGATATCCAATCTGTGCATTCAATTATAAAACAATCTTATTGCGATTTACCAAGCATCCTGTTCGGGCACAGCATGGGCTCCTTTCTTGCGCGTTCCTATGCGGCGCGGCATGGAGACGACCTGGACGGGTTTATTTTCTGCGGAACAGCGGGGAAAAACCCGGCGCTCCCTGTTGCAAAGCTGCTTGCGCGTTGTGAAATCCGAAAAAACAGCGCAAGCACGCCAAGCAGGCTATTGGACAAGTTGTCCTTCGGTGCATATAACAATGCTTTTAAACCGAACCGAACGCCGTTCGATTGGCTTTCAAGAGACGAAGCGGAGGTGGACAAATACGTGGACGACCCCGCTTGCGGGTTTGTTTTTACCGCAGCAGGCTTCCGCGATTTGTTTGACGGGCTTGGCGAGGTCTCCGGCCCGCAATGGGCCAGGCGCGTGCCGAAGCGGCCGATTCTTTTAATCGCAGGCGATGCGGATCCCGTGGGCGCAAACGGAAAGGGTGTAAAGCAGGTCGAAACATGGCTTGTGCAGAGCGGCCATACAGTGAAATGCATCCTTTATCCAGGCGCGCGGCACGAGCTTTTGAATGAAACGAACCGCGAACAGGTATCTGAAGATGTCCGCCTGTTTATTGAGGGGGTATGCGGCGGTGCGTTATGAATGGGCAGAGCTCTACCAACAGGCGAACGGTTGCACCGGATGCGGGCTTTCACAGGCAAGGACAAAGGTTGTAATTGGCGACGGGAACCCTTCTGCGAAAATCATGTTCATTGGAGAAGGGCCGGGGCGTGATGAAGACCTCCAAGGCATTCCGTTTGTTGGTGCGGCAGGAAAGCTGCTGGATAAAATGCTTGCGGCAATTGGTTTGGACCGAACAAAAACCTATATCTGCAATATCGTAAAGTGCCGCCCTCCAGAGAACCGTGTACCAACGGATGCGGAGGCGGCGGCATGCCTTCCATATCTGCGCGCGCAGTTTGCGCTTGTGCAGCCGAAGATTATCGTATGCCTTGGAGCGACTGCCGCACGGTACATTTATGATGAAAGCGTCCGCATTACACGGGATCGCGGGGCATGGAAATGCAAGAAAGGCATTTGGATTCTGCCGACCTACCACCCTGCGGCCCTCCTCCGCGACGAAAGCAAAAAGCGAGACGCGTGGGACGACATGAAGAAGCTTAAAGCAAAATATGAAGAACTGTGCCCGGAAAGCGGATGGAAAGCGCCATCCGGGGGTTGAACTGCCCCTTGCGGGGATGCTATAATAAAGCGTTGATTTTACCGGGAGGGAAAGTGCTATGTCTGGACATTCCAAATGGGCAAACATTAAAAACAAAAAAGAAAAAACCGATTCGCAGCGCGGCAAAATATTCACCAAGATCGGCCGCGAGATCGCCATCGCCGTAAAAGAGGGCGGAAGCGATCCCGCGAACAATTCCAAGCTGCGCGATGTAATCGCTAAGGCAAAAGCAAACAACATGCCGAACGACAACATCACCCGCTCAATCAAAAAGGCGGCCGGCGAGTTGGGCAATGTTAATTATGAAGAGATTACGTATGAAGGATACGGCCCAAGCGGCATTGCGATCATTGTTGACGTAGTAACAGACAACCGCAACCGCGCTGCGGCGGATATCCGGCATCTGTTTGACAAAAGCGGCGGCAGCATGGGCGCAACCGGCTGCGTTTCCTGGATGTTTGAACGCCGCGGGCAGCTTGTGGTTGAGCGCAGTGCGTCCATCGATGAGGATGAACTTATGATGGCTGCTCTTGAGGCTGGGGCTGAAGATTTTGAACCTGGCGAGGATGTTTATGAAATCTATACCAGCGTGAACGACTTCTCGGCCGTGCGCGAAGCTTTGGAAGAGGCGGGGTATTCTTTCCTTTCCGCTGAGGTCACCATGATTCCCCAAAATACGGTCGACGCCACCGATGCGGAGCTTGCGGAGAAGATGGAACGCCTGTTGGAGCGCTTTGAGGACAATGATGACGTGCAGGAGATTTACCATAATGCAATCCTCCCCGAAGAGGAAGAAGAGGATTAATTGCGCCTGCCTGAACAAGAACGCAAAGCGTCCGCCGGTTTCATATCCGGCGGACGCTTTCTCTTTTTGGGCCAAGGCTTTATTCAAGCGGAAGCGGCCAATGCCTTTGCGCGGTATTCCTGCATTTTTTCATCGGAAACGCCAAATTCCTTCTGCAAGTATTTAAGCGCATACTCTGCCCGTATAGCGAGACAATCGCGCAGTGCAGCAACATTGCTTTCCCATTTTGAAAGGGAAGGGGCGTCGCTCCAACGCGCGGTATGACGCGGCCATTCGGCACGCAGTTGGGCGGCCATTTCATCCAGAATTGCGCACAGGCGTTCGCTGTTAAAATGGTTAAGCACAACGTAAACATAGCGCTCACAAAAATAATCGCGCCAGGCAGCATTCTTACGAAGGCCGACATAAATATCCATATTCGTCAGGGAACCATCCTGAGAAGGGACGCCTTCCACCCGAAAATAGGAAGAAAGAATGTTCCGGGTTGGGCTTGATGAATGCAAACCGAAATCAAGGTCAAAAAACACGGGGCGCCATTTAACGGAATAATCCTGTGAGCGCCAGTATTTTTGATTGAACATATCGCTGTTGGCAAAGTAGGTTTGGGCAATGATATAATCTGTAAAATACGCAACGTCGACCCATTCTGCGAACTCGGCAAACAGCGTATCGTCGGACAGATCCCGGTTTAGCGCATATTCGCGTACACGGAGGAAATCGTATTTCGTTCCCTCAAGCGCAGTGAAATTGCGGCGAATAATATCCACTGCGTCCGGATCGACGCCGTAATGCGACGCAAGATAATCCTCATTTTGATTTTCGTTCAGGTCGTAAATGCCCCAGTACGTTCCGTTAACATATACGACGGTCAGGCGTGTTTCCACCTGTTCAATGTTAAGCCCTTTTACTGCTTTCATAAAGAAAGAATCGCGGATGCGTGCAGCCGTACGGTCCTGCCCGGAATTGCGCAGCACGAGCGATTGATATGCAGAAACGTCGCTGTTTGCAAAGAAGGGGTAATTTGTTTCTGCAACCCCGTAACCGGAGCGCAGCAGCACAGCAAGCGATTTCTGTGCAGCGGTCAGTGTTGAAGCACCGCTCGCACGAAAACCGCAGGGAAAAGACACGCCAAGCGCACCGTCTTCGTAGAAAGAAAAGACGCCTTGACGCTCCACGCGCTCCTTCTTGATGGTTGCTGCGTATACCTCGCTGAATGCAGAAGGAGAAATGGAGATGCAGACAACCGGTACGGTATGCGGTTGTTCAAACAGATAGGTCATCGCAACGCTGTCGCTTTGGAGCAGTCCGTCACAATAAGCGGCAGCACGCACAACTGCGTTGGAAGATATGTTTATTGGACCCATGTAAAGCGTCGAATCGGGGCCGGGAGCGCTGCCATCAAGCGTGTAGCGGATTTCGGCGCCCTCCGTTGCAGAGGTAAGCACAAGCGGGAATGCCGCATCATGGTAAAGCGCCGTTTCGGAGAATACCGGTTCCGCAGCATAGGCGGAACGCACTGCGGCATCATTGGACTTTCCTTTGGTTGCAGAAGCAAAAAAGACGCGCACCGGCGCGCCGCTTCCTACAACCCTTCCGCTGGTAGTACCGGCGCGCAGAGCCCCCGTTTCAAATACATCTATAACATTCCCATCTGCATCGCTTAAAATCAACGTTTCGCCAGCCTCCGAAATACCAAGCGCAACGAAATTGCCTTTCTGCTTTTCAGTGCGCTTTGTTGCATGAACGACAGCGTAACCGCCCGCTTCGATGGTAAGTGGGGGAAGCTCACAGCTTTGCAGATCATCCGGGTTATCCGTAATGTGCCAGCCTGCCAGAGAGACTGAATGGCTGGAAGCGTTGAAAAGCTCAATCCAAGCGCTGCCGCCGCTTTTTGCTTCAGCTACCGCGCTCACTTCAGAAATGTAAACACCGCCCATGTCTGGAAGAAACGCTCCTGCGAGCGTATCAAAGCTCCGCGTGGTATTGGCGGTGCCCGGCGTAGGCGTGGCAAAGTATTTTGTATTTCCGCTTGCAGGATCCATGCCAACGGAAATGTTAGCGCCCAAAGAAGCATCGATGGGATAAGAGTCCGCACGCAGGCCATCCTTTACAGAAAGCAGGAGCGCTTCATCATTTTGGGTGAGCTTAAACGAGGTGTGCAGTTCGCCTTCCGAACGGTTTTTACCGGAGAGGAACACGAGCAGATATCCTTGCGGCTCGATGACGGCGTTTGCGGGAAACGCCCACTTAAACGGGTTCTCCGGATCATCTGAAAGATAGTATCCGGCGAGGCTTATGGAAGAATCCGTTGTGTTGTAAAGCTCTGCCCAAGCGGGACGGTCGCCCTCCGCATCGCGCAGGCTGTATTCGTTATGAAGGAGGAATTCGTTGAGGCGGACCGCGTTTCCCGCATCCATAGGAAGGAGTTCCGTGTTGGAGAACGTGCGGGGATCGTTCGCTGCACAGGGGGTGGGGTATGCGGTATAAAGCCCATCGGGCAAGGCCGCAATATCATCCGGAAGGTCGTTCGCCCAAGAAATGGCCCCAATCTGCGCCCCATTTTTGCTGAAAAGAAAAAGGGTGGAATCATCGCTGCCCAATTTAAAGGAAGCGTGGAACTCCCCGGCGGCTTCGTCCCGGCCTGAAAAGAATATAACAAGAAATTCGCCCGGCTGTAAAACGGAATCCGGCAGGTGCCACTTAAACGCATCTTCCGCATCGTCAGTCAGGTAATACTCGGAGAGCAAAATCGGCGCATCTGAACTGTTTTGAACTTCTGCCCAGGCGGGATACTTCCCATAAGCATCCGCACAGGACGCGTTGCGCGGCACTACCTCCGAGAGAGTGAGCCCGCCGCTGCCGCTGTCAAATGTGAGCAGAGCTGGATCCGACACGATCTCGGCAACATTTTCCGAACCGGGTGTAGGAGCAGCACAATAGCCAAACGTGCCGTCTTTCCCACGGGCAAAGGATATGTCGCTTTCAAGCGCAGGGATTTCGACATAATCCAACAGAGTATAGTATTTATCGGAAAGACAGAGGGAATCTCCTCCGCGGGAAAGGCCAAAGCCGGTGCAAAGCGCCCCATCCGCCTTTGTTGCATAAACAATAAGATAGCCGCCTGCCGGAATCGTCACGCTTGGAAACGTCCATTTGTGCGGAGCCTTTGGATTATCCGTAAGACCATAGCCTGTAAGATCAATGGGAGAAGCAGAGGCGTTATACAACTCGATCCAATCCGGAGTGCCCAGCGCTTCATCCACAAGGGAACGCGTGTTGGACGATACAACTTCGTTGATGCACAGGGCAGAAGTGTGGTCGGCGTTCACATATAGGCCATCGCACCCTGCGCAGGCAAACAAAAGAATAAAAATGAATACAACGCTAAACGCGCGTTTTGTACACACATGCAGTCTCATGCGGCCATTATACCATAATGCCTGAAAAAACGGTATCCGGTTTTAAAAAGAGGCGGAATTTGGTACAATTATGACAAAACAGTGCGTTGCCTTGCGCCGTGGCATGCCGCATACTATAATCAAACCATACCTTTTTAGAAAGAAGGCATTTGTATGGTACAAAAGATTTTGATTTGCGATGACCAGCCCATCATTCATGAAACGCTCGGCGTTTATTTGGAAAGCGAGGGGTTTGCGCATATCTCCGCGATGGATGGCGCAGAAGCGCTCACGCTTGCCAATTCTGCAAAGCCGGATTTGATTTTGCTGGATCTGATGATGCCCAAAGTATCCGGGATTGAAGTCTGCCGCCAAATCCGCGCGGAAAGCCGTGTGCCAATTATCATGCTCACCGCAAAAGGGGAGGAGATCGACCGCATTCTAGGCCTTGAACTCGGCGCGGATGATTATATTGTAAAGCCCTTCAGCGCGCGGGAAGTCGTAGCGCGCGTTAAGGCTGTACTCCGGCGCTTTACCAGCGCAAAGGAGGAACCGCAGAAGGTGCTGCGCTTCGACAACCTTGAGATTAACATCAACAATTATGACGTGCGCATAAACGGAGAAAAAATCCCGTTTACCCCAAAAGAGGTGGAAATTTTCCAGCTTCTTGCATCACATCCCGGCCGCGTCTACGAGCGGGAGCAGATACTGTCACAAGTTTGGGGGTATGATTATTTCGGCGATACACGTGCCGTGGATACACAAATTAAGCGTATCCGCCAGAAACTCCCGCAGGAGGGCATCGCCTGGTCCATCAAAACCGTATATGGCGTTGGCTACAAATTCGAGGCGGGACAATGAAAAACACATTTTTGCGAAAAACGCTTGCAATCGTTTTGCTCACGGTTATTTTGAGCGCCGGGTTAACAGCGCTCGTTTTTCGCTATACCGGCGTTGGGGCCTATGCGGGCATCAAACTGCGCGAGCTTGCGCCGAGCGCGTCATTTCTTGCGGAACGATCCGCTGAGTTTCTTCAAGGTACTATGAGCTACCGGGAATACCAGATTACAGTGGTGGAAAGCAAGAATATATGGGGGGCGTCTCCGTACATTTTTACGGCGGACAAAACCCTTTTTGTTTTTCCGCAAAATTTGGATTCGGAGCAGGCGCAGGAGATGCTCACGCTTGCAAAGCAAAATCTGGATGCCGTGCTTGCCGGCAAAAGCGTTTCGCGCGGCAGCTGGCGTGCGGCGGATGCGATTGTCGGCGCACCGGTTTGGGGCAATGACGGAAGCGTAATCGGCGCAGTTTTTCTCATTAAGCCAATCCGCGAACTGAATATGGCGATGAACAGCCTTTGGACTGCTCTTCTGATAGCGATTGTTGTTGTTGCCTTCCTTATGCTTATTCCCGCATATCTGATGTCGCGCAAGCTAACAGGCCCTTTAAAGCAGATGAACGAAGCTGCACTTGCGATGGCCCATGGCAATTTTTCTGTGCGCGCACAGGCCGATGGCAGGGATGAGCTCGCGCAGCTCGGGCAAACGCTCAACTATCTTTCCGGTGCGCTTTCACACACCATTGGAGACCTCACTTTTGAACGAAACCGGCTGCGTACAACGTTGGACGGCCTGGGGGAAGGCGTGATCAGCGTGAACCTGAATGGGCAGATCATGCAATATAACCCCTCCTCCGTGCAGCTGCTGGGCGGCGCAAGCACTGACGCGCCGGAAACCTTGCCGCAGTTCCAAAGCCTTTTGCCGCAGGTTGAGGAAGTCTTAAAAACAGGTCTGCCGCAGGTTGCGGAGCATAAATGCAGAGAGGCGGTCGCTCGCGTTACAATATCTCCGCTGCGCGATGGCGGCAGTCAGGTGGAAGGCGCAGTTTTGTTGATACAGGATGTGACGGAAAGCGTCCGTTTGGAGCAAACGCGCAAGGACTATGTGGCAAACGTTTCGCATGAACTGCGCACACCGCTTGCTTCTATCCGCAGCCTTTCAGACGCTTTGAGCGATGGCCTGATTAAAAAGGAAGACGACCGGAAGCGTTATTACGGCTATATTCAAAAGGAATCGATGCGGCTTTCCAGGCTGATTGATGACCTGCTGGAGCTTTCCCGCCTGCAATCTGGGACGATTGCACTTACCAAGCAGCGCATGGATGTGCAGGATATCCTATATGATGTTGCGCAGCGTTATGAAAGCGCGGCACGGGAACGCGGGCTATCCATTCGTCTGAATGTTGCGGATTCTTTCCCGGAAGTGTATGGAAATCCGGATCGCACGGAACAGGTGCTTATTATCCTTCTTGATAATGCCATTAAGCATGGCAGTGCGGATGAGCCTCTTGCGCTTGGTGCGGAAATCTCGGGGGACAAAGTGCTCGTGCATGTTTCCAATGCAGGAACGATTGCCGAGGAAGACATCGCACACCTTTTTGAGCGCTTCTATAAGGCCGACCGATCTCACTCGGGGGAAGGCACCGGCCTGGGGCTCTCCATTGCGCAGGAAATCATGAGCCTTCTCGATGAAAAGATTTGGGCCCAAAACCGAAACGGACGCGTTGAATTCACGTTCACACTTTCCTTGAATGCGGAAAAAGTGTGAAAAAGCGGAGGATTTGCATGCTGTTTGTTTTTTCTGCCGCGGACATATGGTATAATGCATAAAAACCAAAGAAACAGTTGGGGGTATCACCGGAAATGAGTGCGAACAAAATCCTGATTGCAGATGACGACCGTGTCGTTCACGAATCGTTAAGCATTTACCTGAAAGCGGAAGGGTATGAAGTTGTAGATGCATACAACGGTGCGGAAGCAATAGAAAAGCTGGATGCGGAAATCGCGCTTTGCGTGCTGGATATTATGATGCCGGTTATGTCCGGCATTGAAGCCTGCAAGGAGATTCGCAAAAACTCCCGCGTACCAATCATTATGTTGACTGCAAAGGGGGAGGAAATCGACCGGATTTTAGGTCTTGAACTTGGTGCGGATGATTATATCGTAAAGCCTTTCAGCCCGCGTGAGGTTGTGGCGCGTATTAAAGCCGTACTGCGCCGCACTACAGAGCAGCAGCAAACCTCGGATGATGGCTGCGTGACATATGAAGGACTCGTAATCGACATCAAAAGCTACACCGTCACACTGCGGAGCCAGCCGGTTATTTGTACGCCCAAGGAAATTGAAATCCTTTATATGCTGGCATCCAATCCCGGGCAGGTATTCACGCGCGAACAGCTTCTTAACCGCGTTTGGGGATATGACTTTGCGGGGGAGACACGCACGGTCGATACGCACATTAAGCGCCTGCGGGCCAAGCTTGACAGCGCGGGCCTTGGTTGGAGCATTAAGACCATTTACGGCGTTGGCTACAAGTTTGAGGTCGAATAATCATGCGGAGCATCTTCCTGCGCCGCTTGTTGCTGGCGCTCATCATCACGTTGCTCATAGCCTCCGCTGCCATGGTCGGAGGCTATGTTTTCCTTAGCCGGGATACGTACACGCAGATTAAATTGCAGGAAATGGCACCCAAAGCAGAAGCGGCCGAGCAGCTGATTATTGAATATCTGAATGGGCAGATCACGGAAGAGGCGTTCATCCACCTTTCAAAGACGCAAATGCTTGCGGTGAATGGAGCGACCTTATTTGTTGATGCAGCGAACCAGTGCGTGCAGTATCAGGATTCCATATTTGGCATGAGCCCAGAGGAAATGCAGCAGGCCCTTTCCGAGCAAATCCTTGCGGCGCTTTCCGGGGAAAACGTCAGCACGGATGAAGTTCGGCTGCCCGGAAAACGGCGCAATGCCCTTGTTGTAGGCACGCCGATTTTCATGCCGGACGGAACGCTTGCAGGGGCGATTTTCGTAATCAAATCCACGCAGGAGGTCATTGGAGCCACCACAAAACTGAACACATCCCTTTTCTGGATCGCCGCCATTGTGGTTCCCGTTACAATGTTGGTTACGTCCTGGCGCATACGCCGTATCACGGACCCGCTGCACACCATGTCTGAGGCTGCAATTGCGATGGCCAAGGGCAACTTTGAAATACGCGTGAACGAAGATGAGATTGGGGAAGTCGGCGTTCTGGCACGCGCGCTCAATAACCTTTGCGAAGGGCTTTCTCAAACAATCTATCAGCTCAAAACGGAAAAAAGCCAACTCGATCAGATCCTGCAGAGCCTTGCGGACGGCGTTGCCGCAACCGACGAAGTCGGTATGCTCACGCACTATAATGCGGCGCTGATGCGCATGTTCGGCGCGGTAAACGTCGAAAAACGGGAGGAGTTGGTGCCGGATCCAAAGATTTGGAAGGCTTTTGACGAAGTGTACGAAACGGGCAAACCACAGACCCTTACCTATCCTATGGCCGGAGATAAAACGCTTTGGATCACCGTAGCTCCTGTGGTAACGGATGGTGGACAGCGCGTTGGCGTGGTGGGCTTGTTTAAGGATATGACGGAGATGGAGCGCCTGGAGGCCATGCGGCGCGAATATGTGGCGAACGTTTCCCACGAATTGCGCACTCCGCTTACGGCGGTTCGCGGCCTGTTGGAACCGTTGGCGGATGGGATGGTGAAAGACGAAGAGGACCGGCAACGGTATTATCGCATCATGCTGCATGAGGTCCTGCGCCTTTCGCGCTTGATTACGGATATGATGACGCTGAGCCGCCTACAGTCCGGAACGGAATACATGGAGGTTGTCCGCGTCGACCTTAACACGTTGATCCGGGATATCGCAAGCGGTTACTCCGGCCCGGCTCATCAGAAGGGGATTGACCTCATTGTGGATGCTCCAAAGCCGGTTCCCGATGCGATGACCGACCCGGACCGTATCGAGCAGGTTTTGATCATCCTCATTGACAATGCGATGCGCTATACGCCGGAAGGCGGAACGATCACCATCGGCATGTGCAACGCAAAAGACGCTATCGTGCTCACCGTTACAGATACCGGCTGCGGAATTTCCAAAGAAGACCTTCCGCATATTTTCGAGCGCTTCTATAAGGTCGATAAATCCCGCGGCGAGGGAGGGACGGGACTCGGGCTCTCCATTGCGCACTTCATCATGGAAAAACTGGGCGAAAGCATTACTGTGGAGAGCGAGCCCGGCAAGGGAACCCGCTTTATTATGACGGTGAAGCGGTATGTGCGCAACGCGATTGCACTTGGGCCTGCCGGCGAAGGACGCGGAAGATACGGCGATGAGGCCGGGAAAGACGCGGAAAAGCAAAAAATTCCGGAGACAAATAGTGCGAGCACAGTTGTGGATGCACAATATGAAGTCATAGAAAGCGCGGGGAGAGAATCCTCAAAAAAAGAGAATGGAAGAAAGGAACCCACCGTGAAACGGGAAGGGCAGGGAAAACGGGAATGACCTGTACGCTTTGCCCGCGCGCCTGTGGAGTTGACCGCACAGGCGCCAAGGGCTTCTGCGGCGCGGGAGAACGGCCGACCATTGCACGTGCCGCATTACACTTTTGGGAGGAACCTTCCCTGAGCGGCACACGCGGGTCGGGTGCCATCTTTTTTTGCGGATGCAATCTGGATTGCCTGTTTTGCCAAAACCACGAAATTAACCACACGATGATTGGACGAATGTGGAATGAGGAAGAGCTTGCTGCGCTGATGCTCCACTTACAGGCGGAAGGGGCGCACAATATCAACCTTGTTACGCCTACGCCGCACGTAGATACCGTCATTCCTGCTGTGCTGGGCGCGCGCAAGCGCGGGCTTATGATACCCATTGTCTACAACACCAATGGGTATGAAACGCTTGATACCCTGCGGCGTCTCGAAGGAATCGTGGACATTTATCTGCCGGATCTC
Source organism: Christensenella sp. UBA1685 (assembly GCA_002320595.1). Lineage (GTDB taxonomy): Bacteria > Bacillota > Clostridia > Christensenellales > CAG-138 > UBA1685. The sequence goes on along the minus strand of DCKB01000076.1, from coordinate 16,456 downwards.
AAATATGCTTCTTCGCTTGCAGCCGAAAGATATTCCGGTGCGAAGGACTACTTTGATTTTGCGTCAAAAGCGATTCTTGAGATGCATCGTCAGTGCGGCGAACTGTCGTGCGATGAAAACGGGCTGGCTCAACGCGGCGTGATCGTCCGTCATCTTGTTTTGCCGGGCTCAGTGGATGAAACGCACCACATCCTGGATTTTCTTGCGAAGAATCTTCCGTTGACGACCCATGTTTCGTTGATGGGACAGTATATGCCGTGCCATCACGCTTCGGAGGTGCCACCGCTGAACCGACATCTGTTGCAGCGGGAATATGACCGGGCGATTGCGTATTGCATTCAACTTGGCTTTGAAAATGTAAGCATCCAGAATTTGAAGGCGGCGGATCCATCTTATGTTCCTGAATTTAATGGAAATGTAACATTTAATGAGGAATAAAAGGGGGATTTCGAGTGTTTCTACCCTAAATCATGAATAAAATGTGAATTGTGTTACTTAATCTTAAAAAGTTGTCAAAAACGCTTGCATTCCACAATATATGGTGGTAGGATTAACTCAATGATAAATGTGATTGTGTCAATCGTCCGGAATATAGCGCAGTCATCTTCATTATTGTTTTCCTCCAAAAATAGTTCCTTTCGCTTGCTGTAACGGGGCAATACGGTAAGCGGCAAAAAATTTTGAACCGGACGATTATAAGGAGTCTTGCATAGCAAGGCTCCTTATTTTTGCGCAGCTTACCGCGCTGCTTTTTCAAGGCATGCATGCATATGCTAAAGCATACGGAGGTAGGGCTATGATGCGTGCAAGAGAATGGGTTCCAAGGTTGATAGCAACGGCGCTGATCGCCGCTTATCTTCTTTTTATGCCGGCATATTTAAACGACGCACTGAAAGAGCGCACTTATGATGAGAAATTCAGCCCGGCAGAAGAACCATACACCGGCATTATCAGCGTGTGGCATATCGTGGGGTTTAAACCTTATTCAGGCAGTATGAGCACTGCGCTTGCAGCGATTGCAAAAGGAATCGAGCGCAGGCATCATGGCGTTTTTTTTGATGTAATCGCTATGGATGAAACGGAATACACTGAACGGCTTGCACGCGGAGAATCCCCGGATTTGTTGTCCTTTCCATTGGGGGTGTGTTATCCGGACCAACTGTCCACATTTGATGAACTCCCCGTAGAATGTATTTCAAAGGACATGGCGGCTGTTGGAGAATGGGACGGAAAAATTTACGCGCTGCCTTATGCAATGTCCGCACATGCGCTTATTGTGAACACGGGGCTGTTTCAGGAGCGCGGCGCTATGTTGCCGGAAGGAACAAGAAACGCCGCATGGATCCTTCAGGCTGCTGAAACCTTTGCTGCTGCGCAGAAAAGCGGGAAGCAAAAGCAGCTGCCTGCGCTTTCCGGCAATGCGGTCCTTGCCGCAGCGCTTGGACTGACAGGAGAAGTAGCGGAATATGACGCGTTCCGTTCTGGAAAGGCTGCGATAGCGATTGCAGACCTGCGTTCAGCAGGGGATCTCGAGGCGCTTCAATCCGCAGGCAAAGGATTTGCATTCGAGGCTTCCATACTTTCCGGGGACACCAGCCTTGTCCAGATGATCGGCCTGTCGCATGGGATAGATCAGAAAAAGCGGGCATATGCAATTGAGCTGATTGAACGCATCTTTTCGGAAACCGCACAGAAACAATTTGCGCAGCTCGGACTTATTTCTGTAACGGAAGTTGATCCCAAAGCACTGCCGGAAAGTGCTTTGCTTGCGAGCGCCGCAGAACATCTGCGCGAACCTAAAATTCCGAATGCTTTTTTGCTGCAACGGTATCGCGATGCGCTTGAAGAAACCGCACGCCGCGTCCTTGCCGGGGACGCGGAAGCAAAAAAGGATTTTGAGGCCAGGCTGAAAGAACTTGTTTCAGGCACGTAAATCAAGTAAAATGATAGGGAAACAGCTTGCTGTGCAGATTGGCGCAGCATAGCATGGAGGAAACAATGCCTTATCAGTTTGATGCGCTGTGCGCACGCTTTTTCGATTGCGACGTGCAGCGAAATGTCTCCATGGCGCAGTATACTTCTTTCCGGACGGGCGGATGTGCGCGTGCGTTGGTGGAACCGCAGAGTGTGGAAGCGCTCCAAAACGCGCTCTTTGTGGTGCATGAATATGGCATCCCTTATGAGGTGATCGGAAACGGAACAAACCTTCTTGTTTCCGATGCGGGGATTGATGCCGTTGTGTTCCGCATTGGTGAAGCAATGGGGGCAATCCGGCAGGAAAACGGGCTTTTCTTTGCGGAGGCAGGAGCATCGTTTGCCGCGCTTGCAAAGCGTACGGTAGAGTGCGGTTTTATGGGGTTGGAGTGGGCCGCGGGGATCCCAGGCAGCGTTGGCGGCGCGATTGCAATGAATGCCGGGGCTTACGGCGGCGAAGTGGCAGAAACGGTGCAGCGGCTTACCTACGTGGACGCAGCCTCCGGGGCGCTGGTTGATGAAGCGCCGGCAGAGGGAACGTTTGGCTACCGGTTCAGCGCATACCGCGCGCCCGAACGAATTGCGGTTTCCGCAGCGTTTTCGCTTATGCCGGACGATGGCGGAGCAAAGGCGCGCATGGCGGAATACACGGCAAAGCGGCGCGAAAAGCAGCCGCTTGCATATCCGAGCGCAGGCAGTACGTTCAAGCGACCGGCCGGCAACTTCGCAGGCGCATTGATTGAACAGGCCGGGCTCAAGGGCGTGCGCGTAGGAGGTGCGGAGGTAAGTTCTCTGCACGCCGGATTCATTATCAACACGGGGGGCGCGACCTCAACTGACGTTTACAACCTGATACGCCGCGTACAGCGGGTTGTGCATGCGCAAAGCGGCATATGGCTGGAGCCGGAGGTGCGCTTGCTCGGGAGCTTTTCCAACTTGGATGAGCAGTAAGAATGGAGAAATAACATGAAGCTATTAATCGTAACCGGCCTTTCGGGGGCTGGCAAAACTCAGGCGTTGCGCTATTTTGAAGATGCGGGTTACTTTTGCGTGGACAACCTTCCCTGCGAAATGTTGGGTGGGTTCATTGAGCTCTGCCACAAGGCTGCACCTCCTGTCGAGCGCGCAGCCGTCGTAATCGACAGCCGAGAACAGGTGTTCCGCTCAGATGCTGAGAAGGTGCTCCGCACGCTGGACAGGCTCCCAGTACAATATAGAATTCTTTTTTTGGAATGCCGGGACGAGGTCTTGGAACGCAGATATAACGAAACGAGAAGGCGGCATCCGCTTTCAAGAGATGTGCGGGACGGCATCCGGGCGGAACGTGACATGCTCGGTGTGTTCCGGGATCGTGCGGATACCATTATCGACACGACGAACCTGAAACCGCTGGAACTTGCCGCAAGGCTCGGAACGCTGTTTTCAGATGGTTCCATGGATGCGTTTCGGCTCACATTTGAAAGCTTCGGTTATAAGCGGGGCGTTCCATTTGAAGCTGACATGGTGTTTGATATGCGGTTCCTTCCAAACCCGTTTTATGAGCCCGCATTGCGCCCGCTTTCGGGGGCGGATGCCGCTGTTCGTGATTACATTTTTCAAGATCCTGCATTCACACAATTTCTGGACCAAACACAATCGATGCTGCAAATGCTCATCCCCGGCTTTTGCAATCAGGGAAAACGGCGCCTGCTTGTTGCGTTTGGATGCACGGGAGGAAGGCATCGCTCCGTATGTGCTGCCGAACAGATGGCGAAGCGGATGCGCGGCGAGTTTGACGTAAAGCTTGTGCACCGGGATACTACCGTTGAGGCGGGTGATATTTCGGAGCGGATGGGAAGTTAGGAGGGAAGCGCGGTGTCCTTTTCATCAAAGACAAAAGATGAGCTTTCCGTCCTTCGTCTGAAGAATGATGCGGTGCGTCTTGCAGCGCTTGCCGCACTTACCCATACCGCCGGCTCCATCATGCTGGGCCGAAGGGGGCTTGCGGTGGAATACGTTACGGAAAACCAGAATGTCGGGCAGCTGATCGTACAGCTTGCCTGCAGGCTTTTTCCCGTGGAAGCGTCCCTTTCCCTCAGGGAGCACGAGCGTTTGAAAGCCAAGAACACCGTGGTAACCCTGACTGGAAGCGGCTGCGCCGCACTCCTGCAAAAAAGCGGCTGTTTGCCTGCGGGCGATGTGGATGAACCTCTTGAAATGGGCGCTGTTCCGGAGCGCATATTCGTGAACGCCGAGTGTACGCAGGCCTTTCTACGCGGCGCCTTTTTAGGTTCCGGCTCCGTGAGCGATCCCAGCAAGGGCTATCACCTTGAAATCGTATGCCGTCATGAAAGATTTGCAAAGGAGCTTTCTGCGCGTATGGCTCAGCTCTCACTGAATGTGAAAACAGCCAGACGAAAATCATCGTTTATCACTTATATGAAAGAGGGCGAGAGCATCTCCGAATTTTTGACCTACATCGGCGCGATGGAGGGAATGCTGGCTTTTGAAAATGCGCGTGTTCTGCGCAATGTAGCGAATGACCTAAACCGTCGCTCTAACTTTGAAGACGCGAACATGCAAAAAGCAGCGCAGGCCGCGGCGCAGCAGCTGGTTGACATTGAGCTTCTCAGCCGGGAAACAGGCCTTGCAAACCTGCCGCCTAAGCTGCGCGAGGCTGCTGAGGCGCGGCTGAACAATCCGGAGGCTACGCTTACGGAGCTTGCTGAGCTTCTTGACATTGGAAAATCCGGGATGAATCACCGGTTGAACAAGCTTTCAGCGATGGCGGAGGACATCCGCCTGCATTGACCTTAAAACGGTAAGGGGAAAGGAAACGAAACCATCATGCAAAACTTCGTACACCTCCATGTCCATACGCAGTACAGCCTGCTTGACGGGGCAGCACGCATCCCGGAGCTGGTTGCGCACGCCAAGGCGCTTGGCATGCCTGCGCTTGCAATTACGGATCATGGAGCGATGTATGGTGTGATCGACTTCTATAAAGAATGCAAAAAGCAGGGGGTTAAGCCGGTTTTGGGCATGGAGGCATATGTTGCCCCACGTTCCCGCACAGAGCGCGAAGGCGGGCGCGAGAATGCGCATCTTGTGCTGCTGGCAAAAAACAAGACCGGCTATCAAAATCTAATAAAACTCTCCTCAAGCGCTTTTGTGGATGGCTTTTATTATAAGCCACGCATCGATTACGATCTTCTTGAACAACACGCGGAAGGCTTAGTTTGCCTTTCGGCCTGTCTGGCCGGAGATATCCCTCAGGCCTTGCTGAATGGACAGACGGAAAAAGCGCGCGCGCTTGCCCTGCGGCTGCGCGGCATGTTCGGCGATGATTTTTATATTGAGCTGCAAAACCACGGTATTCCGGAGCAGCTTGAGGTATTGCCGCAGCTTGATGCGCTTGCAAAGGAGCTCGGCATCAAAACAGTCGCCACAAATGACGTACACTATGTGGAAAAGAACGATGCGGAAGCACAGGATGTTCTGCTATGCATCCAAACCGGGAAGTTTGTTGATGATGAAAACCGCATGCGCATGTCCGCCGACGAGTTTTATCTTAAAAACGCAGACGAGATGGAACAGGCGCTGTACAATTACCGCGAATCGCTGGATACGACGCTTGAGATCGCAGAAAAGTGCGATTTGGAGCTTACGTTCGGGGAACGGCATCTGCCGAGTTTCTCCGCTCCGGATGGGCTTGATAACATGTCGTATCTGATGCAGCTTGCTGAGGCGGGCCTCCGGCGGAAGATGCCGAATGCGGGGGAGGAAGCGCATGCACGCCTTGCGCTGGAGCTTTCCATCATCGAGCGCATGGGCTTTGTGGATTATTTCCTTATTGTGTGGGACTTTGTGGATTTTGCGCACCGAAACGGCATTTTTGTCGGCCCGGGGCGCGGCAGCGGTGCGGCGAGCCTTGTTGCATATTCTTTGGACATTACGGACGTGGATCCACTTAAATATGACCTTCCCTTCGAGCGCTTTTTAAATCCGGAGCGTATTTCCATGCCGGACTTCGATATTGATTTTTGTATTGAGCGCAGGCAGGAAGTCATTGATTATGTCATTGCAAAATACGGAAAGGATAATGTCGCGCAGATCATTACCTTCGGTTCCATGGCGGCAAAAGCTGCGGTGAAGGATGTTGGCCGCGCGCTTCATATGCCACTCGGCGAGGTCGATAAAATCAGCAAGCTGATTCCAAAAACGCTGGGAATCACGCTCAACCGCGCTTTGGAAGTGTCCTTTGAACTAAAAAATCTTTATGATACGGATGAGCATGTCAAAAAGCTGATTGATCTTTCCCTGAAGCTTGAGGGGTTGCCGCGCCATGCCTCCACGCATGCGGCCGGCGTGGTGATCAGCGCAAAACCCATTACCGAATATGTGCCTTTGCAGAGGAACGACGAGGCAATTACAACGCAGTTCCCCAAAGACACAATAGAAGAACTCGGCCTGCTGAAGATGGATTTTCTTGGCCTTAGAACGCTTACCGTGATAAGGGATACGCTCGAATTCATCCGGCAGCATGGAAAACAAGTTCCGGATCTTGGCAAACTTCAATATGATGACCCAAAGGTTTATGCAATGATTTCCGCAGCGGATACAGACGGCGTGTTTCAGCTTGAATCTGCCGGCATGCGCCAATTTATGCTGCAGCTTAAACCGGGCAACCTGGAGGATGTTATCGCCGGGATTTCCCTGTTTCGGCCCGGTCCGATGGACCAGATCCCCAAATACCTTGCGGGCAAGAATGATCCAGAACATGTGCGTTATTTGCACGAAAGGCTGCGCCCTGCTCTGCAGGCAACCTATGGATGCATGGTATACCAGGAGCAGGTAATGCGCATCGTACGCGATATCGCCGGATATTCTATGGGCAGGAGCGATCTCGTGCGCCGTGCAATGGCAAAAAAGAAACACGACGTAATGCTCAAGGAGCGGGAAAACTTTGTCAACGGAATTGTTGAGAATGGGGTCGTGAAGGTTCCAGGCGCCGTACGGAACGGCGTGCCCGCAGAGATCGCGAATAAAATTTTTGATGAAATGGTCGATTTTGCGTCTTACGCGTTTAACAAACCGCATGCGGCCTGCTATGCTGTTGTTGCTTATCGTACGGCATATTTAAAGCTGTACTATCCCGTTGAATTTATGACGGCAATCATTAACAGCTTTCTTGGAAGCATTGATAAGATGGCAGAATATATCAATGCGGCCAAACGGATGAAGATCCCTGTTCTGCCGCCGCATGTAAACCGGAGCGTTGCAAAGTTCAGCGTAGAGGGAAACTCCATCCGCTTTGGCCTTGCGGCAATCAAAAACGTCGGAGAGAGCGCGATGTGCGATCTCATTGCGGAACGCGATGCAAACGGCCCCTTCCAAGACTTTGACGACTTTGTAAGACGCGCGCCGGGCGTCAACAAGCGCATGCTTGAAGCGATGATCAAGGTTGGCTGCTTTGATGGCATGGGCGCCAACCGCAATCAGCTGCTGCTCATCTATGAGCGCGCGCTCAGCGCTGCGGCGAACGAGCGCAAACAGGCGGAAACCGGGCAGCTGTCCCTGTTTGACGTTGGGGGTGGCTCTGAAATGAAAGCGGGGATCACACCCTTGCCCAACGTGCGTGAGTTCGACCAAACGATGCTGCTTTCGTTGGAACGGGAGGCGCTTGGCATTTACCTGAGCGGGCACCCCTTGGAGGAATATGGGGCGGTGCTTTCAAAAATGCCCAACAGCGTTGCAGAGCTTGCAGCAGCGGATGAAAGCGGGGCGCTTAAAGAGGGAAGCCGCGTGCGTTTGGGGGGAATCGTTGCGCACGTGCAGCGTAAAATGACGAAAAACGGGAACGGCGTTATGGCATATTGTACGCTTGAAGATATGACCGGTTCCATTGAGCTTTTGGCGTTTCCGTCCGTATTCACACGTTTCGGAAGCCTGCTTTCGGAAGATAGTAAGGTATGCGTTTCAGGCCGTTTGAATGTGCGGGAGGAACAAAGCAACATGGTTCTGGTGGATGAGGTAGCCCCGCTTACGCTGCATCCTGCGGCGGGCAAGCTATATCTGCGCTTTGACACGGAGGATCAGCCGCTTCGCGCGCGCGTGCTCACGCTATTGCGGCGCTTCCCGGGCAACGTCCCCGTTGTGCTTCATAACCCCGGTACAAAAAAGACGCAGCTTGTGCCCAAGGACATGTATGTGAATGAAGCCTCTGCACTCCGGGATATTCTTAACGAGCTGCTTGGAAAGGAGAACGTGAAGCAGCAGTGAACATAACCTATGATAAACTTTTGACTAATTTTGCGTATGTGATATAATACAAAACTGTATGGGATTGCACCATGGGCCTTGCCCATGTGCAGCTCAAAATGATTGGATTTGCTTACGATTTTCCGAAAGGAGTTAATTTTATGAAGTGTATTGGCGTTTTAACAAGCGGCGGGGATACGCCCGGCATGAATGCAGCAATTCGCGCGGTATTCAAAGAGGGAGAAAGCCGCGGCATCAACGTTATGGGAATCTACCATGGCTACAAGGGATTGATTGCCGGCATGGTGCGTCAATTGACACATGAGGATGTCGCAAATGTGATGCACAAGGGCGGCACGGTTCTGCGCACGGCGCGCAGCGAGGAATTCCGTACGCCGGAGGGGTTTCAAAAAGCGTTGGACATGCTGCACGCGTTTGATATTGAAGGCCTGATCGTTATCGGCGGAGACGGGAGCTACCGCGGTGCGAAGATGCTTGCCGACAGCGGCATGAAAACGATCGGCATCCCCGGAACAATTGATAACGATTTGGGGTACACCGACTTTACAATTGGCTTTGATACCGCTGTCAATACCATTACAAGCGAAATCTATAAAATACGCGACACCATGCGCGCACATGACCGGGTCGGCGTGATTGAGGTAATGGGGCGCAATTGTGGTGACATTGCCCTTTGGTCCGGCGTTGCAGGGGCAGCGGACATTATACTGGTGCCGGAAAGCCAGCTTTCCTGGGAGGATGCAACACGCCAACTCGTTACAAATAAGCTTAAGGGAAAGCTTACGAGCATTGTCATCATCGCAGAAGGAGCCGGCAGAGCTTCGGATTTTGCAAATTATGTGCGGGAACATTCCGATATTGATATCAAAGCAATCGTTCCAGGCTATATTCAACGCGGTGGAAATCCTACGGCATTTGACCGCGTACTTGCAGCGCGGCTCGGACAGCGCGCAGTGGAGCTATTGGATGCTGAAGTTGGCGGACGCGCAGTGGGCATTCATGACAATCATATTGTCGACGTATCTCTGGAAGATGCAATCGCGCTGCCGGACAATTTTGATGAAAAGCTATACCGCTTCAATTCCGTGCTTGCAAAGTTTTGACGCGCTGTATTCGTTTCCGGTTGATCCAAACGCGGCATAAGCCGCGTTTTGCCGCAAAAAGGAGATTTTTATGCCACAGAAAACACCGCCCTTGAAACGCAATGATGAAATCGAGCTGACCGTTGACGCATTTGGCTCTGAAGGTCAGGGCATCGGAAGATATGATGGCTTTGCCGTGTTTGTGCCGTTTGCGTTGCCGGGAGAAACGGTACGGGTTCATATCATAAAGGCCACAGCCAGCTATGCAATAGGAAAACTGCTTTCCATATCCGTAAAAAGCCCCTGCCGTGCAGAACCAAAATGCTCTCATTTTGGGCGTTGCGGCGGATGTACCCTCATGCATCTTGACTATGAGGCGCAGCTCATGTTTAAGCGGGATATGGTAGCGTCCGCCCTTACACGAATTGGGGGCCTTATGGCTCCGGAGGTGCATGAGGCTCTTGGAATGCAGTTCCCCTATTTTTATCGGAACAAGGGAAGCTTTCCGTTTGCAAATTTGGATGGGCGCGTTTCCTTCGGATTTTTCGCGCCGCGCAGTCACCGCCTGATCCCGCTTTCAGACTGTTCGATTCAGGAAGACAAAACCCTGCTTGTTGCTGAAGCGGTGTGCGACTGGGCCAATCAATTCCAGATACGGGCCTATGATGAAACCCTGCAAACAGGCACGCTCCGGCATGTGATGGCACGTGTTTCCGCGGCAAACGGCGAAATCATGGCCGCGATCGTCACAAAGGGAAAGCTGCCGCAAAAAGAGGCGCTAATCGAGTGCCTGCGCAACCGCATCCCCGGGCTGGTCAGCGTTCTTCACAACCGAAACGATGCGGAAACAAATGTGATATTTGGCCCGGAATTCCGCACGCTTTGGGGGAAAGATCGTCTTTATGATACGATTTGCGGCCTGCGCTTTGCCGTGAGCGCAGCATCCTTCCTGCAGGTAAACCCACAACAGACGGAGGTGCTTTATCATGCGGCTTTAGATGCATTACAGCTTGAGGGAACAGAACACGTTGCGGATGTTTATTGCGGCATCGGAACAATATCACTTCTGCTTGCACACCATGCCGCGCAGGTAGATGGAATTGAAACCGTGCCCGAAGCGATCGCAGATGCGATTTTTAATGCACAGGAGAACGGTATCAAAAATGTTGGGTTCCATTGTGGAAATGCCGAGGATGTCCTTCCACGGCTTGTACGCGAAGGATACCATCCAGATGCCGTCCTGATCGATCCGCCGCGCAAGGGCTGTGAACGCCCCGTGCTGGACGCTTTGCTTGCATGCGGCGCAAAGCGGTTGGTGTATGTTTCCTGCAACCCAGCTACCCTTGCGCGGGACGTCCGCATTCTCGCTGACGGCGGATTCCGCTTTGTATATGCGCAGCCCGTCGATATGTTCCCGCAGACGGCGCATGTTGAAACGGTATGTTTATTGTCCAAACTTAATACAAAGCAACATATCGAGATTAACTTGGATATGGACGAGCTGGATTTGACCGATGCGGAGAAGAAAGCTACTTACCAAGAGATCAAAGATTATGTGCTGGAGCATAGCGGCTTGAAAGTCAGCAGCTTGTATATCGCACAGGTAAAACAGAAGTGCGGTATCATCGAGCGTGAGAATTACAATAAGCCGAAGTCTGAGGACGCTAAACAGCCGCAATGCCCGCCGGATAAAGAAAAAGCAATCAAGGAGGCATTGAAGCACTTCGGCATGATTTAAGGAGGTCGGATATGACGCATTTGATTTCTTGTGAGTTCAACATGGATACTGCCTGTGTTGAACTGAAATTTACCGATGGTAGCGAAAAAAGGACGGTGAGAACATGAAGTACAAAATTGCAATCTGCGACGATTCCGATGTGGACAGACAATATGTTTTGAATCTGGTAGATCGCTGGGCGGCGCCTGCCGGTCATGTGGTACATACTGATACCTTTACTTCTGCAGAGAACTTCCTGTTCCACTATGCAGAGGAAAGCGACTACGATATTCTGCTCCTGGACATTGAAATGGGATCTATGGACGGCGTAACGATGGCGAAGCAGCTACGCAAGAATAACGATACCGTTCAGATCGTTTTCATCACGGGCTACTCCGATTACATTTCGGAAGGCTACGAAGTGGCAGCTCTCCACTATCTGATGAAACCAGTGAAAGAAGAAAAGCTCTGCTCGGTGCTTGACCGTGCCGCAGAGAAACTTTCCAAGAATGAAAAGGTCTTGAACTTTGAGATCGGTGGCGAAATGGTGCGTGTGCCGATTTATCAAATTCGCTATGCGGATGTGTTCGGCAATTACGTTACCATTCACGCTCAGTCTGACGTAACGGTAAAAATGACTTTGGGCGAACTCGAAAAACAGCTTGACGAGCGTTTCTATCGTGTAGGGCGTTCCACGATCATCAACCTAACGCAGATCAGCCGTGTAACAAGGGCAGAAATCAAACTGAGTGACGGCACCGCCATTCCTCTCCCACGGGGAGCGTATGACGGCATCAACCGAGCTATTATCAACATGAGGTAAGGCGTATGGGGTTGTTTTCAAAGAGAATAGAAAAGCAAATCGCTTCCTATCAGCACGAGCTGATCGAAACGCATTACCGGGAAGTTGATAATATGTACCGTCAAATCCGTGGATGGCGGCACGACTACCGCAACCACATTCAGACGATGAAAGCATACGCCGCTACAGGCGATTGGGATGCCATCAAGAATTATCTTGACCTGCTCGACGAAGATCTGACTACCGTTGATACGGTTATCAAGACCGGCAACCCGATGACCGATGCTATTCTGAACTCCAAGATTTCGCTTGCAAAGGCAAAAGGAATTGAGGTCGTAGCGGACGCACATATTCCTGTAAAGCTGAAATCCTCTGAAATCGATCTTTGTTGTATCATCGGTAATCTCTTTGACAATGCGATTGAAGCGAGCGTAAAGTTACCGGAGAATCAACGTGTGATCCGTGTATATATGGATATGAAGAATACCCAGCTCTACATATCCTTTACCAACTTTACCGCCGGTAAAAAGATGAAAAAGGAAGGAAAGCTGTTCCGCAGCACCAAGGGCGACGGACATGGATTCGGACTTGTTCGCATAGATGCTATCGTAGAACGGCTCGAAGGTTACATCAGCCGCAATAGTGAGGACGGAGCTTTTACAACTGAAATACTACTTCCGCAGGTGTAAGATTTGCAATTCATCACCCGGAAATGACGATTCGTCCCCAGAATCAACCGGGGACGAATTTTTATGCTATCATATACACAGAAAGGATGGTGGTTTTTCGTGATGAAGGAAAAAACGAAAAAGGAAAAATCTCCCAACCCGAAATACAACATGGGGCAAAACACGTGGTTTATGATAAAGCTCGCCTTGACTTCGGGAGAAAAGAAGGTTATTGTGCTCAGCCTGCTTTCAGTTCTTACAGCAGTTGCATTAAACCTTATCAATCTATATGTTTCACCGACAATACTATCCGTGGTGGAAAGACGAGCTTCGGTATCGGAGTTGATTTGGACGATCGTTGTATTTGTTCTTGCTTTGATGTTTGTGTCTGCAGTCTCGGCGTATGTGAATATGAATGCAATATTTGCCAGGATTAGTATTCGTGCTGTAGTGACAAATCTTTTGAACAGAAAAGCTGCGACCACATCCTATCCCAATGTGGATGATGACCAATTCATAAAACTTCTTGCAAAGTCTCGGGAGTGTCCAAATTCCAACGGCGCAGCACCAGAGGCGATATGGATTACGCTTTCGACGTTAACAACGAATATGATTGGTTTTTGTATCTATGTTAGCCTGTTAAGTTCGGTGCAACCGCTTTTGATTCTGATTATTCTTGCGACCACAGTAATCAGCTATCTTATCAGTAATTACGTGAATGGTTATGGCTATCGTCATCGTGAAGAAGTAGCGGAATATGAAAGACATATGTATAATATTTCGGCTTGTGCGAGAGACTTGGGTGCAGCAAAAGACATACGTGTTTTTGGCTTACGTCCTTGGCTTGAAGACCTGTACGGAAAAGCAATGGATGCCTACACTGCTTTTCAAAGTAAGGCGCAGAGTGTTTATATTATGGCAAAAATAGTTGATCTTGTTCTGACTTTTCTTCGCAATGCAGTTGCGTATGCATTTCTAATTGGGCTTGTACTTCAGAATGGATTAGGTGTGGCAGAGTTCCTTTTGTATTTTACTGCGATTGGTGGGTTTACTGAATGGGTGTCTGGAATCATGAGTGGGTTTAATACACTGTACAAACAGTCCCTTGACATCACTACAATTCGTGAGTGCTTGGAATACGAGGAACCTTTTCATTTGGATTGTGGTGAACACTTGGAAGCAAAGGGGGACAGCAAGTATGAAATCCGGCTGGAACAGGTATCTTTCCGTTATCCCGGAGCCGATCAGGACACTTTGACAAACATCAATCTTACGTTACATCCCGGCGAAAAACTTGCCGTAGTCGGATTGAACGGTGCCGGAAAAACGACACTGATTAAACTAATCTGTGGTTTCCTCGATCCTACTGAAGGTCGTGTATTGCTGGATGGAAAAGATATTCGCGACTACAACCGTACTGACTATTACACGATGTTTTCGGCAGTTTTTCAGGAATTTTCATTACTGGCAGGAACGATTGCAGCCAATGTTGCACAGAACGATGTGGGGATTGATATGCAACGTGTGAAAGAGTGTGTAGAAAAGGCAGGACTTTGTACCAAGATTGAATCATTACCGGATGGTTATGATACCTATTTGAATCGCGCGGTATATGAGGAAGCAACAGCACTTTCTGGCGGAGAAACACAACGTCTTATGCTGGCGCGTGCACTATATAAGAATGCTCCTTTTATTGTTCTTGACGAGCCCACATCTGCGCTGGATCCCATTGCAGAATCGCAGATATACCAAAAATATCATGAGATGACAAGTGGTAAATCATCGATTTATATTTCGCACCGTCTTGCAAGTACACGCTTCTGCGACCGTATTATTATGATTGATAATGGCGGTATCGGTGAGGAAGGAACACACGAAGAACTTTTGAACAAGGGCGGCAAGTATGCAGAACTTTACGAGGTTCAAAGCAAGTATTATAGGGAAGGAGAGGGCGAAGATGAAGAAGAAAATGTCGTGGGGAAAGACGCTTAGATTGAATAATCGGGCTTTTAAACTGTTCTATCAGTACTATCCTCAGATGGTATTGTCCAGGATTATCAGCGTAATATGGAATGCCCTTACTCCTTATGTAGGGATTTTCCTCTTGGCACTTGTCATTGATGAACTTGTAGGAGGAAGAGATATAGAACGTCTAAAAATGCTCGTTGTGATTACCCTTGCTTCAGCTGCGTTTATTGCTTTGGGTGCGGCAATTTTAAATAAGTGGAAAGAAACGCATAATGCAGGACTTTGGTTAAAAGTTGAACACATCTTTATGGAAAAACTCTTTGATATGGATTACGTGAATCTGGATGAGAGTAGGACATCGGAACTTCTTTCCACTATACGGCAGAATCAGGGCGGTACAGGATGGGGACTACATCGTGTGATTGCAAACTATGAGTCTTTGTGTTCGGCGGTATTTACAGTATTTGGCGGTATTGCATTGACGGTTTCACTGTTTGTTAGTAAGGTACCCGAAAGTGCAGGAGTATATGCCATATTAAACAATCCCTTGTTTGTTGTGTTTATCATCGCTGTTATGCTCATGATTACATATGTTGCTCCGGCTCTTTCCAATAAAGCGGAAAGCTATTGGGCGTTGAGTGTAAGATTCTTAAATCAGGCTAACCGTCTGTACAGTTTTTTCGGCTCTCTTGGTTATCAGAGAGCGATTGCAACTGATATGAGAATGTATCGTCAGGATATTATGTGTGAGAAATGTAACCGGGAAAACAGGGAAAATACCTTTGGTTCCAAAAGTCTCATGGCAAAGTACGGAAGAGGTCCTATGGGGCTCTATAAGGCTGCGTCGGTTGCGGTTTCGGGAATTTTTACAGGAGTTGTTTATGCCTTTGTCTGTTTGAAAGCGTGGGCCGGTGCGTTTGGCTTCGGTGCGGTGACACAGTATGTTGCTGCTATTACAAAAACATCATCGGGTGTATCTCAATTGGTTTCAGCTTTGGGGAGTATGCGTAATAATGCTTCTTTTCTCATTCCGGTTTTTGAGTTCCTTGATATTTCAAACAATATGTATCAAGGCAGTCTTACTGTAGAAAAGCGCCGTGATAGAAAATATCAAGTTGAGTTCCACAACGTATCTTTCAAATATCCGGGTAGCGAAAACTATGCACTTCACAATGTGAACATGAAATTTGAAATTGGCAAACGCCTTGCAGTTGTCGGTATGAACGGAAGCGGCAAAACCACTTTTATCAAATTGCTTTGCAGACTTTACGATCCTACTGAGGGTGAAATTCTTCTGAATGGCATTGATATTCGCAAGTACAATTATCGGGAATACATGGATATCTTCTCTGTTGTTTTTCAAGATTTCAAACTTCTCGGTTTGAAGCTCGGTGAGAACGTGGCTGGAAGGGTTGATTACGATAAGAAGCTTGTTATTGACTGCCTTAATAAAGCGGGTTTCTCCGACAGACTTGCCGAAATGAAGAACGGCACGGAAACATATCTCTACAAGGATTACAATAAAGACGGTGTTGACGTTTCGGGAGGTGAAGCACAAAAGATCGCTATTGCCCGTGCGCTTTATAAAGATGCTCCGTTCATTATCCTCGACGAGCCTACGGCAGCTCTCGATCCGATTGCAGAAGCGGAGATTTACGGAAAGTTTGACGAGATCGCAGGCGACAAGACCGCAATCTACATCTCCCACCGTCTGTCCTCCTGTAAGTTCTGCGACGAGATTGCTGTGTTCCATGAGGGCGCTGTTATTCAGCAAGGCTCTCACGCAACTCTCGTTGCCGATACAAACGGTAAATACTACGAGCTGTGGAACGCCCAAGCGCATTATTATACGGAGTAAAATCTGCGGTGTGCGTTCTGTTGTCGCATGAAGAAAACGCATTTTCAATGAGTGCGGCAAAAAGAAAACCGCTGTAATTTTCATCCTCGCAAGGATGGAGATTAGATAAGGTACAATAAGTTGCGC
>DCKB01000016.1 GCA_002320595.1 Christensenella sp. UBA1685 | reverse complement strand
CGATTCGTGCGAATCCTTCATCCTTTTTCTTCTCGCTGTCCAGGATGTATTGTAGTCCTACAGATTGAGCTGTGAATCCGCTGCAGGATTGCTTGACTTTATGTGGCTTCATGGTATAATCAAGGGCGAACGAATTGAATACCACTGCTCACAGGTGCCGCCCGTTTCAAGCGGGCGCTGAAAAGGGAAAACGGTGCAAAGCCGTTGCAGCCCCCGCTGCTGTAAGGCTGATCTCAAACGCAAATGCCACTGTGCCTCCGCATGGGAAGGCGCGTTTGTGAAACGAAGCCAAGCCAGAAGACCTGCCTTTGGGTGAACGGGATTTCTTCGGTGGGAAGGAACGCGCCTGTTTGTCGATTTTCGGCATGCCCAACGGCTCTATGCTCCTTTCCAAAAGGGGCTTTTTCTTTGCCCAAAAAACTTCAGGAGGAATGACCACCATGAAACGAACCTTTGCGCTGATTCTTGCGCTCGCGCTCATGCTCGCGCTTGCCGCGTGCACGCCCGCTGAAACCACCCCGACTGCTAAACCTACTCTGGAGCCTACGCCGGCGCCGGCCGCCGAACCTACGCCCGAGGCTACCCCCGAAGCCGCGGTTCTCACGGACATGCTTGGGCGTGAAGTTGCGCTTCCGGCAGAGGTAAAAACCGTCGTTTCCCTTGCCGCAAGCAATACGGAAATTCTGTATGCCATCAGCGCAGGCGAAATGCTTGTCGGCCGCGATGCTTACAGCAACTATCCCGAGGCTGCCGCTGACATAGCCGTTGTAGGCGATTTCAACGGCCCCAATATTGAGGCCATCGTTGCCGCCGACCCGGACGTTGTGCTTGCTTCCTATTTGCAGGACGATGTGTTGAACCAGCTTACAGAGCTTGGCATCGCCGTATTCTGCACCGAAGCCTTCGATTATGAGGGCATCTATACCTCCATTGCGCTGATCGGCGCCATCTGCGGAAAAACGGAGGAAGCCACCGCCCTTTGCGCCGGAATGCGTGAATCCATCGGGAAAGTACAGGCTGCCGCCGCAACGGAAGCTCAGCCAACCGTATATTATGTCATGAGCTTCGGCGAGTACGGCGAATGGAGCGGCGGCCCCGGCAGCTTCATCAACGCAGCAATTGAACTTGCGGGCGGCATACCCATCACAAAGGATATGGGCGAAATCTGGGTCAACCCGAGCATTGAACAGATTGTTGCGCTTGACCCCGATATCATTCTGCTCTCTTCTCTCTATACCATAGAGGACCTTTCCGCTGCAAACGGCTATGCCGATATGCGCGCCGTAAAGGAAGGACATGTTTACCTTGTGAACCCCGACTGGGTAGAGCGTCCCGCTCCGCGCATTACCGAAGCAGTGGCCGAGTTTGGCGAAATCTTTGCCGAATTCCTTTCCCTGCGTCAGGCGGCCTGACGCATGCCCGGAGCGTCCGCAAAAAAAGCGCGCGCCGCGCGCGCCTTATTATCGGTTTTGCTTCTGCTGGCGCTCAGCGTGTTTGCGCTGCTTGCGGCAGTTGCGTGGGGCAGCACCGGCTTTAAGGTTGGGGAGGTTCTGGAGTATCTCGTTTCGGGTACATCCAATGCGGAGGTGATCCTCTTTAAGATCCGCCTGCCGCGCGCGCTGCTTTCCTATCTCGTGGGCGGAGGCCTTGCCGTAGCGGGCTGTTGCTTGCAGGGCGTATTCAAAAACCCGATGGCGGACAGCCACATTCTTGGCGTGAGTGCGGGCGCAGGCTTCGGCGCCGCCGCCTGCATCGCGCTTGGGATCGGCGGGGCTTCCTTCGGGATTGCAGCGCTTGGGCTTGGGAGCGTAGCGGTTTGCGCCCTTTTGGGCGGCATCCTTGCCGTGATGCTCGTTACGCAATTTGCGCGCGTGGGCAGCCGCACTTCCGTTTCGGCGCTTTTGCTTTCCGGCGTAGCGGTATCTTCGCTGTTTACCGCGCTGACTTCAGGAATCATGATCCTGCATCGTGAAAGCATGGAGCAGGTCGTGTTTTGGACGCTTGGAAGCTTTTCTGCTGCATCGTTTGAAAAAGTGCGTTTTGCGGCGCTCTGCATCCTGCCCTGCTCGGCGCTCTGCATGCTGTTCGCGCGCCCGCTCAACATTATGCTGCTCGGTGAAGAGGATGCCCGCATGCTGGGCGTAGATACCGCGCGAACCACCCGCGTGCTCATCATCCTTACAACGCTGCTTGCCGCGGGCTGTGTAAGCGTTTCCGGCATCGTGGGGTTTGTCGGCCTGATGCTGCCGCATATCCTGCGCCTGATGACAGGGCCGGATCACCGGCTGCTCCTCCCCTGCTCTTTTTTGGGCGGCGGCGTATTTCTGTGCCTTGCCGATATGCTCGCGCGCAGCCTGTTCCCGCCGCTTGAAATCCCCGTTGGCGTGCTTTCCGCGCTCTTCGGCGTGCCGTTCTTCCTGTATCTGCTGCGCAGGCAGGGAAAAGGAGGCCGCACATGAGCCGGCTTTCCGTTGAAAACGTATCGTTTACCTATGGGGAAAAGCCCATTTTAAAAAACGTTTCGCTCGCCGTGGAGCAGGGAGAGCTCGTTGCCATCCTCGGCCACAACGGAAGCGGAAAAACCACCCTTTTGCGCTGCATCAGCGGCTATCTTACCCCCACGGCAGGCATGGTGCGCATTGGTGGACAAGCCGTTTCCAGCCTTTCCGCAAGGAAGCTCGCGCAGCGCATGGCGCTTGTGCCGCAAAACCCGGTAATGGAATTTGACTTCACCGTGCGGGACATTGTGCTTATGGGCCGCAATCCGCACCTGAAGCGTTTTGCTGGTGAAACGGATGCGGACTTCGCTGCCGCCGATGCCGCCCTTGCACGCACCGGCATGACGGCGCTTTCCGACCGCTCCGTGCTGACGCTTTCCGGCGGCGAATGGCAGCGAACAATCATTGCCCGCGCGATCTGCCAAAAATCCGACGTGATGCTGCTTGACGAGCCGGTTGCGAGCCTAGATGTGAAGCACCAGATTGAGATTTTGCGTTTGGTACGCAGCCTTTGCCGTGAAAACGGAATATCCGCCCTTTGCGTCATGCACGACGTAAATCTTTCCGCGCATTATTCCGACCAGATCCTGCTGCTTAAGGGCGGAGAAACACTTGCTTGCGGCAGCCCGTGCAACGTCGTTACCGCACCGCTTTTGCAGGAAGCATACGGCATCGAAGCCGAAGTGCGCGAAGTGCAGGGACATCCTTTCATGATCCCACGCTACGATTGATTTTCTTTCAGGAAAGCCGGGGCCGCGGGCGCTGCCCGCCCGCACCCCTTGCTTGCTCCGATTCGGAGCCGTCCGTCGCGGACGATACCGTGTTCAGTTTGCTGGCAAAAAGGACGGCATATGCCGTCCTTTTTGCTATTGACACTTTTGATTGGGAAAAACGCTTCTGCCAACGCCCTCACCGCCCCGGAAAGTGCACCACATAAAACAGAAAAGCTCCGAAAAACAAACGTTCTTCGGAGCTTTATGTTTGCCTTCGGCCATATCGATGTGCCGCAGCACGGCGAAACCGCAAAAAGTTCGTAGCAATCGCAAAGCGTTGTGAGCGCGCTTGCAAGCGAACCGCTGAGCAGAGCGTGACTTTTTGCGGGAAAGGAGGAGCAGCGGCATGCGCTTGCTCTGATTTTCAAAAAGAAATCGGAGCAAGCGATATAAAGCTTGCTCCGATGTGGCGTGCCCGACACGATTCGAACGTGCGGCCTACAGAGTCGGAGTCTGTCGCTCTATCCAGCTGGGCTACGGGCACACGCATAGAATATTATAGCATATCCCCGAAAAGATGCAAGGGGTCTTCCATCATTTTCCAGTCCCAGTCAACAGGCGGACCGCATCCGCAAGCGTTGACACCGGGGTAAGCTCTACGCCGTCAATGCGGGGCAGTTTTTCGCTTTTGGGAACGATGAGATGGGTATATCCCAGACGCGCGCATTCGCTGATGCGCTTATCAAGCCTGCTCACCGGGCGTATTTCGCCCGTAAGCGCTACTTCGCCGATATAAGCCATCGCCGACGGGAGCGTTACTTCCAACAATGCAGAGGCGATGCACATTACCTCCGCAAGATCGCTTGCGCGCTCCTCCAATCGAATCCCACCCACCACATTCGCATAAACATCCTGGTTTGCAAGGGAAAGAAACGCTTTCTTTTCCAACACAGCAAGAAGCAAAATCAAGCGGTTCCCATCCAAACCGGCAGCCATGCGGCGTGGATTGCTAAACGCGGATGGAGAAATCAACGCCTGAATTTCCACAAGCATCGGCCGCGTGCCTTCCATGGCACAGGTTACGGCGCATCCGGGGGCGCGCGTTCCGGAAAGGAACAGCCCGGATGGGTCTTTGATCTCTGCCATACCCGTATCCCGCATTTCAAACACGCCGATCTCATTTGTGGAGCCGTAGCGGTTCTTCACCGCACGCAGCAGCCGGAATGCGTCGTGGCGGTCCCCTTCAAAATAAAGCACCGTATCCACCATGTGCTCCAGCACGCGCGGGCCGGCGATTGCGCCTTCCTTCGTTACATGCCCAACGATGAACACCGCGCATGCCGTGCCTTTTGCAACGCGGGTCAAAAGCGCGGTTGCCTCGCGCACCTGCGTGACCGAACCGGGTGCGCTCGAAATTTCGGCGCAGGCCATCGTCTGGATGGAATCAATAATGAGAAATGCCGGATGTATGCGGTTGATTTCCGCCTCAATGGCTGTAAGGTCGGTCTCCGCAAGCAAAAGCATTTCTCCCGTTACGCCAAGGCGCTCCGCCCGAAGCTTGAGCTGCGCTGCGGATTCCTCGCCCGTGACGTAAAGCACGGTGCCGATCTCGGTTAGCCGTGCGGCAGTCTGCATTAAAAGCGTGGATTTCCCGATGCCCGGATCGCCGCCCAGCAACACCGTAGAACCCGCAACCACCCCGCCGCCCAACACGCGGTCAAGTTCCGCCATGCCGGTGGAAATGCGCCGGGCCCCTGTGGTTTCCACCTGCGAAAGCGGCAGAGCGCGCGCCGGTGCAGCTGTGCGCACAACAGGGGCGGGAACTGCCTCCACCAACGTATTCCAGCTGTCGCAGTTTGGGCAGCGGCCCATCCATTTGCCGCTTTCATAACCGCATTCACCGCAGACATAAATCGTTTTCGGCGCTTTTGCCATGGCACCCTCCGTCAAAGCTCATTCAGGAATGGCTGCAAACTTTACAATATCGCGCGCGCGCGTTGTCACATCCATCCAGCTCACTCTGTCATCCGAAACTCCGAGGAACTGCGCCAACTCCTGTTCAGCCGAGATGCGGTATGTGCGCCCATTGTCGAACATGTATGCCCAGATCGCCTCATCCTTGGAATACGCAACGAAATGGCTGCCGAGGCCAAACTCTACCACGCCTTCCGCAATTTTGACGGGCTCCCCTTCGCTTTTTGAATAATACAGCGCACCATCCGGCGCATGGTGGCTGTCCATCCACACGGAATACGTTCCATCGCATTCCGGGTCATGCACATAGGTGCCGGGAGAGTAAGCCCGCACCGTAGAGGATGAAATACGAATCGAATAAATTACGCTCGTATCTGCCCCCGTTCCGCCTCCGCTTTCGGCATCCGCCCAGCAGAGCAGGCCATTTCGCAGGGAAGGCAGACTTTGCCCGTACACAGAATTGCTGAACATGCTGAGCGTTGTCGTTTCCATGGTGTTGAGATCGCACACAAAGAGCTTGTCCATCCGCGTTCCGGTGCGTTCAATCCAGGCGACCGTATCCCCATCGAGCATCGGTTCCGGCTGCCCGGTGTAGATTTCTTTTATCAGCACAGGCTTTGCGCCGGGAGCGGTTCGGTCTGAGGCCATTAAGTATCCGCCGCCATCCAACCGCGCGTCCAGATAAATCAGCCACTTTTCGTTAAACTTCGGGAACATGAAATGCGCGTTTTCCAAGGTAACCGGAACCTGCTCTGCAGTGCGCGTTTCAGGATAAAAGAAATACAAATCCTGCATCACAGCATAGGAATCCACCAGTTTTCCCGCCGAAAGCAGCATTACGCCGTCATAAAAATACGGATCTCCAAACCATTTGTAATCGCCCGAGTTTTCAAACACAACCTCGTTTTGCGCTTCCGATGGCACAAAGTAAGACATTGGGTGCGGCGTGGGCGTGGGCACAGGCGTGGGGGCAGGCGTGGGCGTGGGGGCAAACGGTGCACGGTACTCCACCCCAATGAGCGGGAGGAGTTTTGGCAGTGCAACAAACACTACGAGCGCAATTACAGCAAGCACCCCGAGCACCGTCCCCGTGAGCGCGAGAACGGGTCCCCAGTTGCTTGCGCTCAAACTGGAGCGGCGGCGTCTGATCCTGCGCCTGTTGCGCCGGCTGTATCGCTTCATGGCAGATTTCCCCGAATTTAGAATTGAATTCATTATAGCATAGCCCCTGCGGAACATTCAATGCGGGCAAATGTGAATAATCTTTCCCATGCGGGCGCGGCATGCTATAATTCAACTATGAAAAAGCATTCTAACCTTTCTATTCTGCTGGCACTTTGCATGGCGCTGTTGCTTCTGCTGCCGGGCGGCTGCGCGAGAACAGCCCCGCCGCAGGAAACGGAAGCGCCGGCGTCTCCTGCGCCTGCGCCATCGGAGCGCGAAACGCCTTCCCCCGCTCCTGTTGAAGAATGCGGCACTGTACTTCGCGTCTGGCTCATCAACACCGGCGAAAGCGACTCCCTGCTTTTCCAAACGGAATCCGGGGCGTTTTTGGTGGATACCGGCCTCAAAGGGCGCTTTGACGCGGTGGAAGCCGTGCTCTCCCGTGCAGGGGTTTCCGGGCTTGACGCAGTCGTTCTAACCCATGGGCATAAGGATCATATGGGCGGGCTGAAGAAGCTCCTTAAGCTCTGTCCCGTGGATACCATCTATACTGCCGCGGTGGACGACGAAACTTATTCCGAAAAAGAACTTGAAACCATCGCAGAATCGGGCGCACAGCACATGGTGCTTGGCAAAGGAGATTCCTTTACGTTTTGCGGTGTTTCTTTTGCCGTGCTTTCCCCGGGGCGCAAATATGTGGAAGAACTTGGCGAGGATGACAACGACAATTCGCTTGTGCTGCGCCTCACGGCAGGCGCGTTCACTTTGCTGCTGATGGGCGATGCTACCGCCAACACCGAGCGGCTTTTGCTCAGGGAAGGCGCTCCGCTTGATGCGGATGTGCTCAAGGTGGGCCATCATGGAAAAGACGATGCTTCGCTTGCAGAATTTCTCTCCGCAGTTTCCCCGCGCGTTGCGCTCGTCACGGGCAGCCCCAGCGACGGGGACTCCTCCCCCTCTCAAGCCGTGCTCGCCCGTTTGGCGGAAGCTGGCGCTTTGGTTTACAGCAATGATACGGACCTGCTTGCGGTGGAACTTATCCTTGGCAGCACAGGCGTGCTTGAAGCGGTGGAGCATGCATGGTGAAATGTAGGTTTGTCAAACATGTTGGACGGTATAGCAACGAAGGAAAAGGTTGGGCGAGCAATACTGTAAAGGGCGCATAGGACGGTTATTGGAGGCTCTTCGATGCACAGCGAGCTGAGCATCGAAGTCGGCAAGCGAGTAGAAACGATGGGAGTCGTAGAAGCGACGCTGATCCTCACGGTGGCTGCGCTCTACCTTGCCATTGTGA
>DCKB01000035.1 GCA_002320595.1 Christensenella sp. UBA1685 | reverse complement strand
TAGCACATTAGGGATTGCCTGTACTTCATGTCCTGTGTTACAGTTGTCATGAGGGATTTGCACTTCCTTTCGGTCCTTGTTGTTTTTCCTAAACTCACAATAACCGATTTGTGCGAATCCTTCATCCTTTTTCTTCTCGCTGTCCAAGATGTATTGTAATCCTACAGTAAGCATACGCTAATTATTGCACCCCCACTTGGAATTTTCAACAAAAAAGGTTACTATATGAATGGCATTCAAAGAAATCCATGTGCGCGTTACCGGCGCATGGAAAAGGGAGGCATGCGTTTTGACGCTTGATGAAATTCGGAGGGCGATTTGCCCGCCTGATGAAACTGCAATGCAAACCGCGAGAGAGCGGTGGGATATGGTAGCAAAGCCGCTGCATAGCTTAGGGCTTTTGGAGGATGCCGTGGTGAAGATTGCGGGCATCACGGGGACTGCGGATGTAACGCTTGGCCGGCGCGCGGTGCTGATGATGTGTGCAGACAACGGAGTCGTTGCCGAAGGCGTAACGCAGACAGGGCAGGAAGTCACCGCTATTGTGGCGGAAAACGCCGCCAAAGGCGATTCAAGCGTCTGCCGCATGGCACGCATTGCGGGGGCGGACGTGGTTGCGGTGGACGTAGGCATCGCAAGGCCGGTGAGTGATGCCGTGCTCAACCGCAACATCCGGCGCGGCACGCGCAACATTGCAGTGGAACCCGCAATGACGGAAGCGGAGGCGGGCGCCGCGCTCCGAACCGGCATTGACCTTGTGCGCCAAAAGAAAGCGGAAGGTTACGGCTTGTTTGCGCTCGGCGAGATGGGCATTGGGAACACGACGACTTCAAGCGCAATGACCGCAGTTTTGCTTGGCCAACCTATTGAAACCGTAACGGGGCGCGGCGCGGGCCTTTCAAACGCGGGGCTTTGCCGAAAAAGAGAAGCGATTGCCCGCGCAATCGCAAGAAACCATCCCGACCCGGCAGATGCGTTTTCGGTGCTGCGCTGCCTTGGAGGATTGGATATCGCCGCGCTTGCCGGCGTATGTTTGGGCGGTGCGCTCCATCATGTTCCGGTGCTGCTGGATGGGTTTATTTCGGCTGTTGCGGCACTTGCGGCGGTGCGCATGTGCCCGGCCTCAGGGGAATACCTGCTTGCCAGCCATGTTTCCAAGGAACCTGCGGGCAGGCTTGTTCTGGATGCATTAGGCTTGAAACCGTTGATTTGCGCAGAGATGTGCCTGGGGGAAGGGACCGGGGCGGTCGCGGCAATGCCGCTTCTTGATATGGCGCTCGCGGTCTATGGTGAGATGCGCACGTTCGCGGAAATCGACGTTGCAGCCTATACGCCGCAGTCTTAAGGAGGGGCGATGCTGATCCTTGTTTCTGGCGGGGCCGCCAGCGGAAAATCGGAATATGCGGAATCGCTGATCGTGCGTGCGGGGCATGAAAAGCGCACCTATATCGCAACGATGGAGATCTTCGATGCGGAGGGCGCGCGCCGTGCCGCGCGCCACCGCACCATGCGTGCCGGGAAGGGGTTCACGACGCTGGAATGCCCGCGCGGCCTTATGGAAGCTGCGCTTCCGGCAGGCGGGAGCGCGCTGCTTGAGTGCATGTCCAACCTTGTGGCAAACGAGATGTTTGGCGGCGCGGGCGAGCAGGGGCTTACGGAGCGCGTTTGCCTTGGGGTGCAGCGCCTTGCGGCGCAAACGGAACTTACGGTGATCGTCACAAACGAGCTGTTTTCCGATGGCATCCGGTATGCACCGGAAACAGAACGGTATCTTGCGGCGCTCAGCGCGCTCAACAATGCGCTTGCCGCACAGGCAGACGCAGTCGTGGAAGTCGTCTGCGGCATCCCGATTTACTGGAAAGGAAAGGAACTGCTGTGAAATTTGTGCGTTCGTTTTGCATGGCGCTTGCAATGTATTCCAAGCTTCCTGTGCCGCAGGTGGAATGGCGGGAGGAAAACATGGCGTATGCGATGTGCTTTTTCCCGGTGATTGGGGTGTGCATCGGACTTTTGATGTTCGCCGTGCTTGCGCTTGCAAACTTGCTTGCGCTTTCCCGGGCGCTTACGGCGGCGCTTTTAACCGTCTTGCCGCTTGCGGTGACCGGCGGCATCCACATGGACGGCTTTTGCGATGTGGCGGATGCACTTTCATCCCATGCGCCGAAAGAAAAGAAGCTTGAGATCATGAAGGATCCGCGCGCCGGGGCTTTCGCGGTGATCGCCTGCGGTGCATATCTTCTGTTGACCTTTGGACTATGGAACGACGCGCCGCTTGGAGAAGCGGACTGCATCGCCCTTGCGTTCTGCCCGGTGCTTTCACGCGGCTTGAGCGCGCTTGCGGTGGTTACATTCCGCGGCGCGCGCAGGGATGGGCTGCTCGCTGCGTTCCGTGATGCTTCGGATATTCGCGTCGTGCGCATTGTGTCGCTGCTGTGGATTGCAGCCGCTGCGGGGATGATGCTTTTGCGCGCACCCATTGCAGGCGGTGCTGCTGTGGCTGCGGCAGGGCTTTCATTTTTGCACTACCGCCTGATGTCATATCGTGAATTCGGCGGCGCAACGGGGGACCTTGCAGGGTACTTCGTGCAGGTGTGTGAACTTGCCTGCCTCGCTGCTGTCGTACTTGTAGGAAAGATCGGAGGGCTTCTATGATTCTTGTGATTGGCGGGGCAGGACAGGGGCAGCTTGCCGTTGCGCTCCGCAATACCGGTTACACAGAGGGGCATGTAACCCGTACGCTCGGCGCGGATAAGCCCGTGCTCAGCGGTTTGCAGGAAGCTGTACGCAATGCGCTTCTGGAGGGAAAAACGCAGGAGCAAATCCTTGCGGAACTTCTGTGGCATGAGGTTGTCGTTTCTGACGAAGTGGGCTGCGGCGTGGTGCCGATGGAACCGTTTGAACGGGAATGGCGTGAAACTGTGGGGCGCATTTGTTGCGAACTTGCCAAAAATGCGGAACATGTAGCGCGCGTGTTTTGCGGTATTCCGATGATGCTCAAGGGGGAATGCGAATGGAAATAATCCTCGTGCGCCATTCGATTGCACAGGGCAACCCGGAACGCTGCTTCCTGGGTGTAACGGACACACCGCTGTTGCCGGAAGGCATTGCGCTTGCAAAGCGGCGCGCGGCTGTGATGCCGCCTGTAGAACATGTTTATGTAAGCCCTCTGCGGCGTGCGTGCGAAACGGCGGCGCTGCTTTGGCCATGCATTCCGGAAACGATTGTCCCCGGCCTCAGGGAGATGGACTTCGGCGCATTTGAGAACCGGACGCATGCGGAATTGGTGGCGGCAAACGACAGGGCATATCTTGAATGGCTTGCACAGGAACGGTGGGATGGTTATCCGGGCGGGGAGACGTTTTCCGCAATGCGCATGCGCGTTGCGGCAGCGTTTGAGGATTCCCTTCTCGATGCGGACAGGCGCGGATGCAGGCGTGTGGGCATGGTAGCGCACGGCGGGACAATCTTGTTTTTGTTGGAACGATATACGGATGTGCGCACGGATTTCGGCGCAAACCGAACGGAAAATTGCGGAGGCTTCCGGCTGGAAGTGGAACTGGGGCCGGATGGCACACGATGCAACGCGTGTACGGCGCTTGATGATAAGCATGGGGAGGCGGACGGATGAAAAAGTGGCTGGCGGAAGACTGGGAATTTGAAATTACCGTGATAAAAGGGCAAGCAAAGGCATGCAGGATGGGCCTTGAAGCGGGAGACCGGTTCGTTTGCCAATACGAATGCCCGGCGGGATTTTGCCCGAAGACCATGCCGGTACTGCATACGCTGTGCGAAATTATGCGGTGTGGGGGAGATTACCGGCTGCGCGGCAGCAAGCTGAGCCATGAGATTGACTTCCCATGCGCGGATGGCTGCATTGAATTCCGCCTTCTCGCAAAGCAAATCAAAATATAATGAAATAGGGCGGAACGGAACCTCCTTCCGGTTTGTTCCGCTTTGATAAAATCCTCCCGCACCGGGAAGCCTAAGGCATGGAATTCTTATGAAACGAGGAGAACGCAATGCCAAGGTTTACCATGCCGCGGGACGTCCATTATGGCCGGGAGAGCATCGAGCGGCTTTCAGAGCTGCGCGGCAAGCGGGCAATGCTTGTTGCAGCGAGCGAGGAGAAAAAGGAGGGGGCTTTTGCGCGTGCGGAAACCGCGCTTCGGCGCACAGGGATGGAGGTGCGCCTTCTGGAATCACCATGGCCGGAATATACGGAGCAGGCGGTTGCAGAAGGGGCTTCGGCCATGCGCGCCTTTGCGCCGGATTGGATTGTAGCGTTTGGAAGCATGGCGATTGACGCAGCGAAACTGATGTGGATTTTATATGAGTATCCCGAAGCTGCGCTTTCTGATCTGCACCTTCCGTTCAGCCTGCCCGATCTCCGGAGAAAGGCACGCTTTGCTGCCATACCATCGCTCGGCGGCATATCGGAAGCAACGGCGCTTGCGGAGTTTTGCGGAACGGCGGAGCAAAATGCATGGGCAGCCGCGGATTATGGCATCGTGCCGGACATCGCTTTCGTCGATCCGGTACTGAGCGAATCGGTACAGCCCACAGCGGTGGCGCAGGCCGGGATGGAAACGCTTGCATATGCAGTCGGCGCATATGCGGCGTGGCAAGGCTCGCCTTTTACGGAAGCTCCCGCACAGAAAGCGGCTGAACTCGTGCTGCAGCACCTTTGCGCTGCACAGGGGGGAGACTGCGCCGCACGGGAGCAGATCCAGTATGCTGCGTGCCTCTCGGGCATGGCGTTTTCCAACGCGCTTTCCGGCCTTACGCATGCGCTGGCGCGCCAAACTGCTGCTGTGCTTGCAGGAGGCCGTGCCCAGCGCGGAGCGTTGAACGCTGTTTTTCTGCCGCATGTGATTCGCTTTAACGCAGAGGATTCACGGATATGTGCGCGGTATGCGCGCCTTGCCCGCGCGCTGGGGCTGCGCGGCAGGGCTGACACACTGGCCGTGCAGGCACTTACGGATGAAATAGAAGCGCTGCGCGCAACGCTGAAGCTCGCATGTACCTTGCGGCAGTTTGGAAGCGCACAGGAACTTGAAGACCGCATCCCTACAATCGCAGCGCGGGCGGCGGAAGATTTTTGCACACAAGCCAACCCACGCGCCGTTTCAAAAGAAGATGCTTTGGAGATTTTACGCGCAGCATTCGGCAAAGCCGAATAGCCGCATTGTATGTTGCGTTTGACAGGGGACTGCGGATAAGAGTAAAATATAAATATATTTTACTTTTATATGGAGTTATAGATCAATGGAACAAAAACAACCCGTAAAACGGAAGCGCCGCTGGGGGGACAGGTACGACGGCCGGAGGCTTCGCTCTTTGGATGCGTTTTCCCGCGTCTCCCCTTACATCATGGTCACGCGGAACACATCCTCCAACCATTTCATGGACACCATAGACATCGATGAAATTGAGCGCTACATCCGCCACAAACGAAACGATGACGGTCTGGTAGGGTTCGGCATTATGCATGTGCTCATTGCAGCCTACGTGCGCAGCCTTTCCCAAAAGCCCGCCGTAAACCGCTTTATTGCCGGGCAGAAGATTTATGCCCGCAACAGCGTGCAAATCAACCTTACGGTCAAACGGGAGATGCGCTCGGATGCGCTTGAAACCGTAATTAAAATCAGCCCGGAGCTGGATGCAACTGCAACGGAAGTATATGAGCTGATCAAAAAAGAGATCGACCTTTCCAAAAACAATAACCAAAGCGATTTTGACAAAACAGCGAAAATTTTGGATTACATCCCCGGCCTTTTGCTGAAATTTGCGGTTTGGTTCCTCAAAACGCTGGACTATTTCGGCCTTCTCCCGAAGAAGCTTGAAAAGCTCAGCCCGTTTCATGGTTCCATGTTCATTACCTCCATGGGCTCGCTGGGGGTTCCGCCCGTCTTCCACCATCTGTACGATTTCGGCAACATTCCTGTATTCTGTTCCTTCGGCGCCAAACAGAAACGCAATGAGCTGCAGGCGGATGGCTCAGTCATTGAACGGCGTTATATTACCGTGATGTGGGTCATGGACGAACGTATTTGCGATGGTTTCTATTATTCAAGCGCAATGAAATATATCAAGGGCGTGCTGCGTAACCCGTTTGTGCTGGATGAGCGCCCGGAGCAGACCATTGAAGATGTGGATTGAACCACAAAATTAGATGCGAAGCCGGCGGGGTTTTCCACCGGCTTTTTTGCGTTTGACAGCTGATGATTACCGGCTCGTGTCCAAAACGACATAATGGTGCGCAGGCGTCGAACGCTTGATCACTCCACCGTTTTTTAGGGCCATTTTGAGCGACGCAGCGTTTTCCGGGCGGATCGTTACGAGAACCCGGTTGATCCCCATTTCCCGCGCACAGTCGAGCAGAGCGCGCAGCAAAATTGTTCCATATCCTTTTCCGCGTTCTTCCGGGACGATGGCACAGCCGATGTGGCCACCGTTCTCGCGCAGCGCATCCGTCAAGAAGTGCCGCAGCTTGCCGATGCCTACAGGACGTCCGTCAGCATAGAGCCAAAAGGTGGTCGAAGGCACTCTCCAGCCGTTTTCAAGTCCCGTTTGCTTTGCGCTTCGGTCGGATTTGAGCAGCCAGGCATGAAACGCGGCGTAATCCATTCCGTGCGCATCGTTTATAAAACCGTTTTCATCGGCAGGAATACGCTGGAGCATGTCGTAAATATCGTGGCCATCGCAGGGGGAAAGCTGTTTTAGAGTACAAGTCATAACATAGCCTCCGCAAGGCGTGCAAACGCTTCCGGGGGAAGCGCCTCCGCACGCGCGGCCGGTGGGATGCCGCATTTTTCCAAAAGCGCCTCTGCGTTTTCCCTGGAAAGCCCTGCGCCGCGCAGATTGTTCATCAGCGTTTTGCGGCGCATGGAAAACGCTGATGCAAGCACGCGCGGCAGCGCAGGCAGATCGGTGACGCCCGGCCTGCGGGCAAGCGTGAGCACGGCGGAATCCACCTCCGGTTGAGGGTAATACCGCGCAGGCGAAAGTTCCATCAAGAGCTTGATGTCGTAGTACCTCTGCGCAAGCACAGTCAGCGGCCCGTATTGACGGCTGCCCGGCAGAGCGGTGAAACGTTCTGCCGCTTCCTTTTGTAGCATCAGCGCCATGCGCTCAATTGGGAGCGCGGAGGCGAGCAGCTTCATGCAGACCGGCGTTGTAACATAATACGGCAGGTTTGCGGCAACGGCGCACTTTGCGCCGAGCAACGGAGCGACCGCGGTAAGGTCGGTTTCAAGAAAGTCTTCATGCAGCAGGGTGAAATTGCCTGCATTCGCAAAGCGCGCCTGCAAAACGCGCACCATCGACGCATCGATCTCAACCGCTGTCACATGCAGGGAAAGGCAGAGAAGCGGTTCCGTGAGCGCGCCAAGCCCCGGGCCAATTTCCAACACGGGGAATTCAGCCGCCCCGGAAGCCTCTGCAATTGCGCTTGCAACAGCTTCGTCTGCAAGGAAATTCTGCCCGAGCGCCCGGTTGGGCGCGAGGCCGTGCGTCACAAGGAGGGATTTAATTTCGGCAACGGTCATGGGATGCTCCTTTTTTTGTCTGATCCGATAAATACAGAGGGCGGATGCCTACATCCGCCCATCACATTCGAAAATGATTCTTCGGCTTGCGCAACGGATGCTTCAGCCCAGCTTTACAAGCACCGTCACATTGCGCTTACGGCCCCAGCGCCTGCATTCCTTTTCAGTATTCATAAACAGATCCAGCTGGTTCACGGGCGTGCCGTCGGCCCGCTTATAATTGCGGAACGCGCCGGTGTCCTGCGCCTTGCCATATCCGTAACCCTTCACGTAAATTTCCGTACCGTAGGGGATATAGTAGGTGTTCACAGCAATGGTGCCAAGCTTGGGCCGTACGCCGGTAGAGGTTCGGGTATCGGCTGTGTAGGCGGTGATATAGTCCATCGTCATTTCAACCCAACCGTTCTTTCCGGCTACCGGCGGATCCTTGTAAATACGGAATTCGCCGCTCAGGTGTGTCTGGTAATGAATCTTTGTGCCGACTTTCTTGATTTCGGGCGTAGCGGGGGTAATAACCACCTGATCGACTACCTCACGGGAAACACGCACACCGTTTTTATAAACAAGGCGGTATGTGACCTGCTTGGTGCCGTCCTGCCCTTCCTGAAGCAGAACGGGCTTTGTGTCGTTATATACCGTGTCATCCTTTACAACTTCTTCTTTGTATTCAAGCGTCTTATAGGCCGTGTCGTATTCTGTGATTACATCCGTGTGAACGATCTGCATGCCGGGCTCAAGGTCCGCGAACGAAAGGTGGGAAAGCTCATCGTTCACATCATATTCCACATCCACGGCACGCAGCGCATCGCCTACCGTTCCGCCGGTTGTATGCAGCAGCGCAACGCCGTTTTGGGATTTAACCGCAACGGGAAACGCGCGCGTTACGGCAATCTCCATGCCGTCGGTAAGCGTGTCCGTCAGTGCGCAGGAAAGCGTATCGCCGCTGTCAAGCACCACCCCACGCGCGGACAAAAATGTGCGCACATCAGAAGGGAAAACGAAATGTTCACTTGTCACGCCATCTGCGCAAAGATGCACAGTGATGCGCGGATCCGGCGCTGTGGCAAGGGAAACAAACCATGCGACGCCCGCAAGCACGGCCAGCACAAGGAAAACGTCCAATGCGGTAAGCCACCATCTCCGCCCGGAAGGGATGGGGGGAGGGGCAGCGGTGTGATGGGGCGCAGGCGCTGGCTGCGCCTTGGCGCGTTTCCACAATGCGGCGGGCATGTATTGTTTGATGCTGTCGATCCTTTTCATAGTAAGCATATTATAGCCTGAGGGCAGGGAATGTGTCAAATTAACGAATTATGTCTCGCCGGCGCTCCCTACCGTTTACAGGGGATTGTTGCCAAGTTATAATAAAACTATCCATACCCCGTAAACAGGGGGCGGGAATACGCAAAAGAGGAGCACTGTGCGGGTTCGCATTTGATTATGATGAGAAAAGTGAAACGCGAAAGGATGAAGCGGATTGTCGTTGTGAGCCTGATCTTGGCTTTTATCATTTCCTGTGCGGCCGGTTGCTCAAGCGCGCCGCAGCGCACGGGCCGGGCCGTGATCGAAACCTTTTTGCAGCTTATTACGGCGGGGGAATATGCCGACGCATATGCGCTGCTTGCGTCCTCCTCGCGCAATGACGGAGAACAAACGCGGGCGAACCGGGTCACGCAAAAGGAGTTTACCGACAAATACACCAACATCTTCGATGCGCTCGGCATTTCAGCTGTGGAGTACAGCAACCTCTCAGTCACAAACGGTGAGATTCTTTGCAAAGCAACGTTTGATGCGGTCTACACTTCGGGCGTTGCCGGCGATATGAAAAACAGCTTCAGCGTCATCGCAACGCGCGAGGGGGGCGACTGGTGCATCGAATGGACGCCGGCGCTGATTTTCCCCGAAATGGAGTGGGGGGATACGGTGCGCGTCGCCACGTTACCGGCAGAGCGGGGTGAAATCCTTTCGGACGGTTCTCTGCTCGCGGCCACGGTTGGCACGATTAGCGTATACGCGGCTCCTTCAAAGATTGAGGATCAGGCGCTTTTCGTCGCCCAGGTTTCCCCGTTGCTCGGCATGACGGAAGAGGAAATTCAAAAGGCGCTCAAGAAGGAATACAACGATGTGGCTGTGCTCAAGCAGTTTTACAGTGACGAGCTTTCCGCATCGGCAGCGGAGCAGCTGTTGCTCATTACGGGCGTGGGCATTGATTACGGAAACTACGGCGTGCAGCGGGAGTACCCGTATGGCTCGCTCCTCGCCCATCTGATCGGCTATGTCGGCGCAGTGCCTTCCTCCAGCAAAGAGGAACTTGAGGCGGAACTCGCCGCACTGAACGAGGGCCGCACGAAGTTGGACGGTCTCTATACATCGGATTCCATCGTCGGCCGGCTCGGCCTTGAAAAACAATATGAACAGCAGCTGCGCGGCAAGGATGGGGAGCTGATCTATATCCGCACGGCGGAAGGCACCAACCGCCGCACGCTGTACCGGTTGGATCCGGTGGATGGGTATGATATTGAACTGACCGTCGACGTGGAGCTTCAGCAGCGGCTGGATGAGGTGATGGACCTCGTGCTGTTTGGGGACACGACGGCGGGAGCAGTGGTTGTAATGAATC
This sequence comes from Christensenella sp. UBA1685, assembly GCA_002320595.1. Classification (GTDB taxonomy): domain Bacteria; phylum Bacillota; class Clostridia; order Christensenellales; family CAG-138; genus UBA1685. The sequence goes on along the minus strand of DCKB01000035.1, from coordinate 1,256 downwards.
CGCTCACAGGAGCGGTGCAGGCGCTCAGTTCCTACCCTTCTTACGACCTGAACCTGTTCACACGCGGCATCAGCGGGAAAGAGTACAGCGCGTTGCTGAACGACCCGGCCAAGCCCTTGATCAACCGCGTGACACAAGGCCTTTACCCGCCCGGATCTACAATGAAGGCGTTCACGGGTGCTGCGGCGCTTGACCTTGGCGTGCTGGACACGGAATATGCCTTTGACGACAGCCAGATCGACGATGACTATTGGACGCCAACGGAGTACGGCGCGTGGATTTGGACGCCAATTAAACGCACGCATGTGAACTATCCCATCAGCGGCCCGCTGAATATGCGCAAGGCGTTTATTCATTCGGACAATATCTACTTTGCCAATGCCGCGCTGCTGATCGGATGGGAAGCCTTTGAGGACTATATGGAGGCAATCGGGTTCACCGAAAGCATCCCTTTCGACATCGGCGTAGCACAACCGCAGCTTGTGAACGAAGATACGGAGATGAGCTTCAAACTCCTTGCCGACAGCGGCTATGGGCAGGGAGAAATCCTCGTGACGCCGCTGCAGCTTGCCGCGATGTTCTCCGCGCTTGCAAACGGCGGAGATATTGCCGTACCATATGTGGTGGAGGGCATTTACCAGGAGAACGGCGTGAAATATGATGTGGTGAAACAGCATGCCGCCCGCCTGTGGAAGGAAAATGTGATTTCTGAGGCCGCGATAGATACGATCACGCCCATGCTCAAGGATGTCGTGAACAAGGAAATCAACGGCACCGGGCGGCAGCTCAGGGTAGAAAACTGCGTTGTTGCCGCAAAAACAGGCACCGCTGAAATCGGCAACGATAAAAGCCGTGAGATTTCATGGTTCGTCGGTTACCGAACGGGTGTTTCCGACGAGGATGCGCGCCTTGTGCTCGTAATGTTGGAGATTCCTGCCGATACAAAGTATACGACGCTGAAGTTCGACATTGCGCGCGCTATGCTGGAACTGAATACATAGAAAAATTCGCAAAACTGTAAGAAAGGCTTTGTTTTCCGCTGGATGTAGGTTTGTCAAACATGTTGGACGGTATAGCAACGAAGGAAAAGGTTGGGCGAGCAATACTGTAAAGGGCGCATAGGACGGTTATTGGAGGCTCTTCGATGCACAGCGAGCTGTGCATCGAAGTCGGCAAGCGAGTAGAAGCGATGGGAGTCGTAGAAGCGACGCGGATCCTCACGGTGGCTGCGCTCTACCTTGCCATTGTGACGGGGC